>NZ_JBVVUU010000123.1:0-506 GCF_056032925.1 Aeribacillus sp. JST-2 | reverse complement strand
TTTGAGCCATTAGCTCAGTCGGTAGAGCATCTGACTTTTAATCAGAGGGTCGGAGGTTCGAATCCTCCATGGCTCACCATTTTAAGCGGGTGTGGCGGAATTGGCAGACGCACTAGACTTAGGATCTAGCGCCTTTTGGCGTGGGGGTTCAAGTCCCTCCACCCGCATATGCGGAAGTAGTTCAGTGGTAGAACACCACCTTGCCAAGGTGGGGGTCGCGGGTTCGAATCCCGTCTTCCGCTTTTCATTGCCGGGGTGGCGGAATTGGCAGACGCACAGGACTTAAAATCCTGCGGTAGGTAACTACCGTACCGGTTCAAGTCCGGTCCTCGGCACCATTTATGCGCCCGTAGCTCAATTGGATAGAGCGTTTGACTACGGATCAAAAGGTTAGGGGTTCGACTCCTCTCGGGCGCGCCATTTCCGGGAAGTAGCTCAGCTTGGTAGAGCACATGGTTTGGGACCATGGGGTCGCAGGTTCAAATCCTGTCTTCCCGACCAGAGGG
>NZ_JBVVUU010000122.1:0-512 GCF_056032925.1 Aeribacillus sp. JST-2 | reverse complement strand
ACGTGGAGCAACTGCGGGAAGAGCAAAACCTCGGAATAGTCGATTGGATGACAACTATTTATGAATAAGGCATTTCTCTTCCAAGATTCCATCAATGTACTAAAAGAGAAAAGTAAACCAGCTTTGCACATTGGCGTCGATCAGGCAGAAAAAGCAGTTGCCTTCCTGAAAGAACGATTGCAGATCAGGGCAGCGCCTTTTGCAAGGTCGAAATCCTTTGGTTTCTGGCTGTTCTCGATTATAAACCATGATCACATTTTCTAGTTTCGATGTTTTCGACCGACAAGACGGGCGGCAATAAAAATTGTCGATTTGACCGCATAATAGAAGACGCCATCGTACGATTGATCGCGCGAAACAATGGCCTGCCAATATCGCAGATCCATAATGTCACCTCCCTCTATAAATGTTGATATATCAACGGTTGTAGCCGTCTCAGGGGTGTCAAAAAAATATTTTTCGACAAAGTTTCTAACATTATTTCTTAAATATGTGTATATCTTACATTGACG
>NZ_JBVVUU010000121.1:0-516 GCF_056032925.1 Aeribacillus sp. JST-2 | reverse complement strand
ATTTCTTCCATTTTACCATAAATTGTGATACATCAATGGCGTGAAATTCAAGATGCGCGCTCCAAAGAAATTGTTCTTCATCCTCTCGGATATGAAAGATGGTGTGGAAGCGATCGGTTTCATGCGGAAAGAGCGGGTAGTTGAGGATGGCAATCATAATCGTGGGCGGAAGTTCGCTGTACCCTTGTCCTTTGAAAAGCGACTGGGAAAAGAGCCTCGCCCAGTAATACAAAATCCGCTCCGGCATATCGTGTTGGTCAATGATTTGAATTTCCTTTCCACGTTGATCCGCTCGCCTCGGTCGGTCCACACGAGCACATCAAGCCGGTTCATTTTCCCCTCTTCTATCTCTTTTGCCAGCTCCGTGTTTTCAAACTGCACATCAACAATCCGGTCATGGCCTGTCCGATGCAAAACCGCATTCAAAAAAGCGATTGTTATCTGCTTTCGGCTCGGGTGGCCGAACAATTGTTTAAACATAAAGTCCAGTTTTAAATCGAGGTATTCCTTCATAAC
>NZ_JBVVUU010000120.1:0-562 GCF_056032925.1 Aeribacillus sp. JST-2 | reverse complement strand
AATCGCAAGATCTTGCAGAAAGGCATCTTTAGCCAGATGCATCTCATCCAAAATCAAGACAGGAGTGATTCTTCGTTCGGTGTACAATCGTTCGATTCCTTGCTGAATTTGATAAAACAAATCGACCTTCCGGTATTTTGGCTCTTCCCCCAACCCAAGCGCAAGCCCTCGGTAAAAATCCATCACTCCTCCTGTGGAAAGAGGAAAATAGACGACATGATACAACGATGGATTCAACGACTCTTTAAACGTTCGTAACGTAAACGTTTTTCCAGATCCCGGTTCACCAATGAATAGACCGATTCCTCTCGTTCGTTTGATATAATCCAATCCCGCCAATGCTTCTCGATACGAAGTAGCGAGATAGGCATCCGACGGCTTCATTTCTTTCGAAAAGGGTTCATGAGAAAGGGAGTAGAAGGTTTTATACATGATCTTCTTCCCCCTTTGCCCATGCCGTATTCAACGAAAACGGGGACCGATTTCGTTTCACATGGGCGTTATCATGCAGGCATACAGGTTTGGCTTGAGCGACTTCCTTGCCATCTTCATATACATATAC
>NZ_JBVVUU010000119.1:0-563 GCF_056032925.1 Aeribacillus sp. JST-2 | reverse complement strand
CTCCCTCTATAAACTTTAATTTTCTTCAAAATTCTCGCGTTTTCTTTAAATTTCGCTAACACATAATAGCTTCTTCACCTCAAATAAGCAGAAATTTCTTGTATTTATTCAATATATTTACATGGTAAGGTGCATCCTATAATACAGATTTACAATATCTGTAATATCATGTATGACCGTGCAAGAAGTCTCCACACTTCTCATGGTCGCTCACCCTCCCATGTATCACTGGATTTTAAGATCCACACATTCCTTCGTCCTGCGTACCCATGAGGTGGAGGTTGGATATGCTCCTTTACAGGGTCTAATGCCCGAATGGTGAAAATATACTCCAACTCTGCACTATTGGTGTTTGTCAGAATAACAAGTCGTTTGAAAGCTTTTATGCAGCCTGTAATGCTTTTATTTGAGGTAATCCCTTTAATAGCTTTAATCCATCAAACTCACACTGTTTCTTACCAATGGCAAATAACACACGTAATAATTTACAACACAAGGCAATCAGAGACTGTTGTTTTTTTAACGGCCTGTCTGGCCGATTGGTATAGTAATGATGCAAGGCT
>NZ_JBVVUU010000118.1:0-563 GCF_056032925.1 Aeribacillus sp. JST-2 | reverse complement strand
CAAATGATTCGCTGGCTTGATCGATATTTTCCGGAGTTTTCCCAAGTCTTCCCGTCATTTGGGAAAATGGCGCTCGCTGTGCTGGAACAGACGCCGTTTCCGTCGGATTTAGCAGGGAAAGAGATCGAAGAGGTTCTCACCCTTTACCGCCAAAGCGAGGGATTACAATCGCCACAAAAGCCGAAAGCGAAGAAGCTGATGGAACTGGCCCAACACTCCATTGGCGTAACGGAAGGACAACAGATGGCCCGTATCGAAATCGCCACACTTGTCCGCCGGTACCGCCAATTGGAGGAAGAAATCGAGGCACTGACCCAGCAACTGACGGAACTTGTGCAAACATCCGTGGAATACGAATGGCTCCAAACGGTTCCGGGCTTAGGGGATGCGACGATCGTGGAACTGTTATCGGAAATCGGGAGTTTTTCCCACTATCAGGATCTGCGCCAATTATTGAAACTTGCGGGACTGACCTTACGGGAAAACTCCTCCGGCCAACACAAAGGGCAAAAACGGATCTCGAAGCGTGGAAGAAGGCGGTTGCGCGCCCTCCTCTTCCGCGT
>NZ_JBVVUU010000117.1:0-595 GCF_056032925.1 Aeribacillus sp. JST-2 | reverse complement strand
CTTTCTCATTAATGTTTTGTGGGCGTTATTTAGGAAAAAAAGAAAGGATAATAGGTCGGGCCTCTCATCATAGAAACACAAACAATTGACTTTCCTTTTAATAGCTCTTCTAGTACAAGTCCTCCTTTGTCACGGTAGGCGAAGTTAGATGCGAATAGTTGATCGAAGTAACCAAGGAGCATCGCAGGAGGTCGGCCCTACCAAATTGGATAGACAAACACGAGCTTGTCAGCCCAAAGAATTTGCTTTCGATACGCTTCAAAGGCGGGATCCTGATGCTGATCCCGTCTCCGCTTTGTTTCATTAAATACAAGTAGTGGATCAAATTGTTCATTATATAAATCTAATACCTTAACCTCTTGAATGCTCGGGTTTTCCCCACTACCTTGGATGATTTTTTGCAAAAAAGCATGACAAAGAATCTGATATTAGGGTGGGGATAAATAACGAGTAGCTTCATAAATGCCTCTTTCTACTTAATTATCATTTAATAGTTAGATGGTACGGATATAGTGTAGTGTTTAGTTGTCAAATTGTCAATTGAATCGATATTGCGACGCAGATTTTGGTTGAATGGTTTACGGGTGATAGATGG
>NZ_JBVVUU010000116.1:0-603 GCF_056032925.1 Aeribacillus sp. JST-2 | reverse complement strand
CGAACACGGAAGTTAAGCTCTTCAGCGCCGATGGTAGTAAGGGGTTGTCCCTTGCGAGAGTAGGACGCTGCCAGGCAGTTTTTTTATGGAGGATTAGCTCAGCTGGGAGAGCACTTGCCTTACAAGCAAGGGGTCGGCGGTTCGATCCCGTCATCCTCCACCATTTTTGTGCAGATGCAGTTCAATATTTACTATATAAAAGCAATAATAGAAAAAGTTTTACTGACATACACACATGCCGGTGTAGCTCAATTGGTAGAGCAACTGAATCGTAATCAGTAGGTTGGGGGTTCGATTCCTCTCGCCGGCATCTTTTCATTACTTCATGATAACGCTGTCTTTGAACATTTGTCGTAATATTTCTTGTTATGCTAAAATTGATAATATGCTCTCAGACAAGTTGCAATAAGCAAGCTTTATCGGATGACTTCGGTTGGTCTTAACGTTTCCATCATCCACGAAAATGCTTGGAAGGGAAGGAACATCAGGTTTTTATAAAGCAGAAATGAAACTGATTCATTTATATTTTGAGCCATTAGCTCAGTCGGTAGAGCATCTGACTTTTAATCAGAGGGTCGGAGGTTCGAATCCTCCATGGCTCAC
>NZ_JBVVUU010000115.1:0-611 GCF_056032925.1 Aeribacillus sp. JST-2 | reverse complement strand
TTCTTCTTTTCCACCTGTCGAGGCAAAAGGTATGTGGGACGACCTCAACACCTAGATGCGCTTCCTTATCGTCCAAAACAATGTGCCATAAAGTAGGTCGACAAATACCCCCACGACTCTTTGACAAACCGTTCCTCTCCCCATTGTTGGATTTTCCTGATCGATCGACAAGCTTGTTGTTGGGTATCTCGCTCCCAACCGAAAGATTCCTTCACCGAAGTAAAATACATATAAATCCATGAAATTGTTTGGATAAATCGTCGGAGATAGAAAGAAATGAGTTGTCTTTTTGATGGATTTGTGCCGGTTTGATGAAGCACATCATGGAGCCACTGAATGATGGTACGAGTCGTATGTTGAAAGTATGGGAGAAGAAAGTGAGGGAGGATGGATACCGTTTGGAAACAAATCGAACAACGAAAACGGCAGATCAAGAGACGATATTCCTTTTCTGCGGTGATGGCATTCCGTTCATAAAAACCATGGCGATGAAGGGAATGCTTCGCATGACAATGTGGGCACTCCTCCACCATAGGAAAGTCATTGTTTTTTCCTAATTCATGATAGGTTTCGAGATCGACTCCAAAATCATGAATCAAGATCACAGATCC
>NZ_JBVVUU010000114.1:0-630 GCF_056032925.1 Aeribacillus sp. JST-2 | reverse complement strand
CAAGTTTGACAGAGTACACTAAAGAAAAGCCCGAAAATACTGGTGTTTTGGACTTTACCCACAACACGTACCACTACACTTGTTAGTGGCACGTGTTTTTTTCTAATACTCTAGGAGGCGCTTGTGTGACAAGTGCTTCAAATGCTAGATTTGCTTGACCTTGTAATTCTGTACGAACGATTTGCTCTTCACCATTCACGCGTATTTTCGAGGCCTTCATCTGGCTTACATCATGCAAAATATCCTTTACACTTGTTTGGCATCCTATTTCTTTTAGCTTATAGGCCAAAAAGGATTCCATGACAAGCGCAAGGAAACAAACCATGATATGGCCTCGAATACGAGATTCCACTCGATGGTACATCGGGCGAAGTTCTAGATTCGACTTCAGGTTACGAAAGGCTTGTTCCACTCTCCACAACTCTTTATAGGCAAGTGCTGCCTCTTCATCCGTTAATGACGAGTTGGTCCGAATGGCGTACTTTCCGTCAAACTTTTCGTCATTGGATACCTTCTCTTCATCAATTTTGGCCGATGCTTTTTCTATCGTTAAAAACTTGGAATACGCACGGTTTTTGACGAGTCCAGATGGACCGAGTTCATCAAGCTTCGATTGAAGGTTTTCTAACA
>NZ_JBVVUU010000113.1:0-631 GCF_056032925.1 Aeribacillus sp. JST-2 | reverse complement strand
ATCATTGGCACGTGCTGAAGAAAAAGGGATCGCTTTAATCGAAGCAGCAAAAGAAGCGTATCCAGCAATTTCAAAAGATGATATTCGCTGTGAACAAGTGCGGGATTATGCCAAACGGATTGCAGACTTGAAGGAGAAAAGAGATCAACTTGTCCAAAAGATGGTTAAATTATCGAAAGATAAACAAGAGTATCAGATTTTAATTTCATTTCCAGGAATCGGAGAAACGACTGCAGTTCGTTTAATTGGAGAATTAGGAGATATTCGACGATTCAAAAACCATAAACAACTGAATGCTTACGTCGGTATTGATATTATGAGATATCAATCTGGGAATACCTTTTATAAAGACAAGATTAATAAAAGAGGAAATAACAAACTTAGAAAGATTCTATTTTACATGATCCAGACCATGATCCAACTACGGAAAAATACACAAAATCATATTGTAGATTATTATGATAAATTAAAAACGCAACCCCAGAGGAAACCTCATAAAGTTGCGTCCATAGCATGCGTGAATAAGTTCTTGAAATCGGCTTATCACCTTATCACACATAATCTGAAATACGATTACGAAAAGGCAACAATGCATCAGTAATCGTAAGTAAGATTATATCACAAAGACCTG
>NZ_JBVVUU010000112.1:0-671 GCF_056032925.1 Aeribacillus sp. JST-2 | reverse complement strand
TCCTCCGGCCAACACAAAGGGCAAAAACGGATCTCGAAGCGTGGAAGAAGGCGGTTGCGCGCCCTCCTCTTCCGCGTGATGATGCCGATGATCCGCCACAACGAAGCGTTTCGACAGTTACATGAATATTACACGACACGGCCCGATAATCCGTTGCGCAAGAAGCAATCCATTGTGGTGTTATGCGGGAAATTACTGAAGGTACTGCACGCTGTGTGTACGAAGCACCAGGCGTTCGATGCGAAGCGAATGATGCAGGACATCTTTGGTCTCGAAACGGCGGCTTGATGCCTGCATGCCTTGTGATTCCCTAGACAACAAGGATGACACGGAGAAGCTGGCACGATATCATCCATTCGACCTTGAGTCCCTAAAGGAGCTTCGCCAGCCTCTGCCTGATGACTAGACCGAACGAAGGAATGTAGGCACAAGGATGCCCAGAGACATGGGAGGGTTCGTCATCATCAGCGATGCAGAGATCCAAGGTGCATCACATACATTTACCACCATTACAACCAAATTAAACCAGTAGTGGCAGCGAAGCGCACCCATCCAATGTCATATATATACAGATTTGAGAAACAAAGTTAGAAAACGTGTCGAAAAAAATTTTTTTGACACCCCTGAAACGGCTACAACCGTTGATATATCAACATTTATAGAGGGAGGAT
>NZ_JBVVUU010000111.1:0-674 GCF_056032925.1 Aeribacillus sp. JST-2 | reverse complement strand
CAGGCAAAATTAAACTACCTGTCTCCTGTTGATTTCAGGAAACAGGCAGCATAGGTGTTTTTTCTGTGTCTCAAATAAGTGGGTCAGTCCAAATGGTTCTAGGGTTTTTTTGTTTGTATTCAGCTTTGTAGAATCATGTATTCTCCCCCAACGATTTGGAGGAGGTTTTGGGGGAGCTTTAGAACGTTTTATAATATTGTCAATGTGATAACTTGATCTACTGTACAATATAAAATAACCTTTTTTTTGTTAAATACTGTATTTATCAATGACAAAGAATTTCAATTCCCAGTAGAATTGGATGCGAAACAGTTGAAAGAAGAAGTAGAGAATTTTTTAAAGTAATCAGTGGGTTTAAAATCTATTTTGAAATATGACACCGATTTACTAGTTCACAAGTTTTTGAAATATACTACGAATGCAATTCATGAATGGTGTCAGATAGTACCATCTAAAAAGAGAATCAGAAGAATTCTAAACAATAATCTTAATCAAGTAGGAGTTCGTCAATAGACTTATTATGAGTAATAAGTAGAAGATCTGTCCTTTAGTTAAACTTGTATTATTCTTATTTCGGAGCTGTCGATTTTTCGGCTTTGATGCTAGTATAGTTTCATGGACACCCTTTAGTGAAATATAATATTAACGAAGGGATGTGTCCTGATATGGGTAAC
>NZ_JBVVUU010000110.1:0-693 GCF_056032925.1 Aeribacillus sp. JST-2 | reverse complement strand
AGTAGCTCAGCTTGGTAGAGCACATGGTTTGGGACCATGGGGTCGCAGGTTCAAATCCTGTCTTCCCGACCAGAGGGGTTCAAGGGGCCTTAGCTCAGCTGGGAGAGCGCCTGCTTTGCACGCAGGAGGTCAGCGGTTCGATCCCGCTAGGCTCCATCGAAAAAAACTCTCTTTTTTTTATTCTCCTTAAATCTTCATTTGCCATCCGTAATATTCCCTAATAAAATTACTTCATTTTGCCTTGCTTTTTAAGCAAACAAAGAAGCTTCTAGCTGCATATCTATGAGAATTAATGAAATTGCCATTGTAAGGAGCCGCAAGCCAATATATTTTTTTATATCCTCAGTTCCGTCCACAAATTTTTTCACATTACTGAAACTTTCTCCATTTTACCGAAAAGAGCGTAAAAAAAATTATGTTTGCAAGTGTATAGAAAATAAACGAAGCCCTCTTAAAGTCAGGAAAACGTAATCTAGAATGAAGAGATGCAATCATGTTATTTTTAGTGCCTGGAATTGGGTAGAAAACGATGATCATATTGTACCAAACTTTATTAAATAAGAATTGAATATGGCGCAAAATTTATCGCATATAATGGAAAGGTATAATATTATATACTCAACTTTCGCACACAGAAATATTTAAGCATTGCTTGATATAATTAGGTATAGTGGCCAACCATTTATTCATTTG
>NZ_JBVVUU010000109.1:0-845 GCF_056032925.1 Aeribacillus sp. JST-2 | reverse complement strand
GGTCGAATGGATGATATCGCGCCAGCTTCTCCGTGTCATCCTTGTTGTCTAGAGAATCGAGACTATAGGCATCAAGCAGCCGTTTCGAGGCCAAAGATGTCCTGCATCATTCGCTTCGCATCGAACGCTTGGTGCTTCGTACATACAGCGTGCAATACCTTCAATAATTTTCCGCATAACACCACAATCGATTGCTTCTTCCGCAACGGATTATCAGGACGTGTCGTGTAATAGTCGTGCAGCTGCCGAAACGCTTCGTTGTGACGGATCATCGGCATCATCACCCGGAACAGAAGGGCGCGCAACCGCCTTCTTCCACGCTTCGAGATCCGTTTTTGCCCTTTGTGTTGGCCGGAGGAATGTTCCCGCAGCGTCAGGCCCGCTAATTTGATAAGCTGCCGCGGATCCTGATAATGGGAGAAACTCCCGATCTCTGATAACAGTTCTACGATGGTCGCATCGCCTAAGCCCGGAACGGTCTTCAACCATTCGTACTCGACCGATGTCTGTACGAGTTCGATCAGCTGCTCTGTCAGTGCCTCGATTTCTTCTTCCAGTTGGCGGTACCGGCGGACAAGCGTGGCAATTTCGATACGGGCCATCTGTTGTCCTTCCGTTACGCCAATGGAGTGTTGGGCCAATTCCATCAACTTCTTCGCTTTCGGTTTTTGTGGCGATTGTAATCCCTCACTTTGCCGGTAAAGGGCCAGCACCTCTTCTAGTTCTTTTCCTGCCAGATCACTCGGAAATGGCGTATATTCCAGCACAGCGAGCGCCATTTTCCCAAATGACGGGAAGACTTGGGAAAACTCCGGAAAATATCGATCAAGCCAGCGAATCATTTG
>NZ_JBVVUU010000108.1:0-905 GCF_056032925.1 Aeribacillus sp. JST-2 | reverse complement strand
TGATTGCCCCACTTTTGAATGAACAAGTAGATCCGAAGAGCTACCTCACTGAGATGGCTAATCGCATTCATGAAATGCCGTATTACGGAGAGAAACGGATCGCTGCGAAAACGATTCAAGACTGGTACTTGCGTTATCGGAAAATGGGATTTGAGGGATTAAAACCGAAGAAGCGCTCGGATCGCGGACATTCCCGAAAGCTGTCTCCAGACGATGAGGATTATATTCTAGCGATGAGAAAAAAATTTCCCCAAGTGCCAGTGACGGTCTTTTACCAACAACTGGTACACCAAGGGGAAATCAACCCAAAACAAATTTCTTATTTTACTATATACCGATTATTAAAAAAATTCAACCTTGTCGGCAAAGAAATTTTACCGATGCCGGAGAGAAAACGTTTTGCGCATGATCGAGTGAACGCCTTATGGCAAGGAGACCTTTCTTACGGTCCGTATGTTCCAATCAACGGAAAGAAGAAAAGAACGTTTCTCATCGCTTACATCGATGATTGTTCACGCATCGTGCCATACGCTCAATTTTTCTCTTCCGAGAAATTTGATGGGCTGCGAGTCGTCACCAAAGAAGCGCTCATTCGGTATGGAAAGCCGAAAATGATTTACTCGGATAACGGAAAGATTTATCGTTCCGAAACTCTTCAGTATGCGTGTGCACAGTTAGGGATCACCCTCGTTCATACGCAGCCATATGACCCGCAAAGCAAGGGCAAAATTGAGCGCTTTTTCAAGACGGTGCAGATGCGTTTTTATCCGTTATTGGATATGAATCCGGTTCATTCACTCGAAGAGTTGAATGAACGATTTTGGAGATGGCTGGAGGAAGATTATCATCGTAACCCCCATGCATCGCTCAATGGAAAAACGCCTCATGAAATCTTTCTGTCTCAA
>NZ_JBVVUU010000107.1:0-1145 GCF_056032925.1 Aeribacillus sp. JST-2 | reverse complement strand
ACCAGAGCGACAACGACAAAAGGGAGATTATGGACTGGCTCGCCCATCAAATTTTCGCAACCAAACATAAGCTGGTTTCCACAGAGCTCTCTTTAACCAACGAGTAATTCGAAGTAGGGATTTCTTACTTTTCATCTCCAATTGAATGAGAACATGTAAGCAATACGTGATCAGGGCTAAGAAAATTTGATTTTGAATAGCTGTTTCACTCATTCCATAAAAGTGCTTAATTTCTACGTGTTGCTTGAGCCATTTGAAAAAGAGTTCAATAGCCCAGCGAGATCGGTAAATATCACTTATCTCTTCTGGTTTTAAATCAAATCGGTTGGTGATGAAACGAAGTAAGTTCCCTTTTGTGTCCATAACTTCTAGTAGACGAAAGACATTTTCAGTACGATTTTGTGTGGTACCAATGTAGACCATTTTATCGGATAGAACGTGACAATCATCAGGAAGTGAAAATGTATAGACTTCACGAATGACTGCGTTTTTCTTCAGTCTTGAAACGAAGAAATAGCCATCATCTGTCATCCGATCAAAACGTTCATAGTCCACATAACCGCGGTCAAACACATACATGGCTTCTTGATCATCCACTAGGACTTCGAGTTGATTTCGGTCATGTTCTTTTGCTGTCGTAATCACTGCTTTTTCAGGATAGACGGTGTCTTTATCCATGAAAACGAGCCGTAAGTGTAGCTTTACACCAGCTTTTGTTTTACGGAATTTTGCCCATTTATAATGGGTCAAATTCAACGGGAGTGTACTTGAATCAATGATTTTCAGTGGCATATTCTTTCCGTTTTTATAATGGTACCGTTGAATTTTCCAAACAAGATCCAAGAACAAATTTGCAAGAATTAGTGGGTTGATCTGATTGTTTTTTCGGGATAGCTGAGAGGCACTTATCGATTCAAATCCGAGTGCTTTTTGAAGATCTTCGTCTACAAGTGCATCACTCATTTCCTCTAAGCTCTTAAATTCGAGCAGCTGGGCTACCAATAAAAGTTTAATATAGGCTTCTGTTGTCAGCTTTTTTGTGTAATAGTCCTGTTTCAATTCTTTGACTTGTTCGCTAAGTTTTTGAATATTTATGGGTGAAACCCATTTACCAAATGATGAAATTAGTGTATTCTTGTCCATAA
>NZ_JBVVUU010000106.1:0-1199 GCF_056032925.1 Aeribacillus sp. JST-2 | reverse complement strand
GTCTCTTCACCATTTTCTGTGATTTGTACACGAACCTTGCATCATGTTAGCTGGATTTAGATGTCAATCAGACCGTCTCCTTCTTCAGCTTACTGACCACTAAGTTGGTAGAATGGGAGTAGTCAAGTGCCTTCCTTGACGGCTGCCATTCTACCAACTATCATGTTAGCTGCTGAAGAAGAGCCCTTAAGCAATTTGATCAACATTAGTATTCCCTGTACATTCCAAAAATACACGAAGTCGAAAACGCTTTAGATTCCGATATCCATAAGCCCTCCGTTTTATATTTTTGATTTTATGATTGGTTCCTTCTGTTCGGGCATTCGTGTATGGAGATAAGAAATATTGGAGTATGGGTGCTTTCCACTTTTCTAATGTGTTGGCCACTTTATGAAAAGATGAGTAAGGACTATTCCGTGCTAATTGAATCCATTCTTCTAAAAGATCATGGGCATCATCGTAATCGGTCAACTTATAGAAATCTCGAAATAGTTCCTTTAAATAGTAAGCACAAGCAAGTTCTGGGTACTCTTCTAAGATTTCTTCCAAGCGTGCTTTCTGATGATCCTGTAGTGATTCATATCCTTTCAACAGGAGGAACCTTGCTTTTTTTAGTTTTGCAAATCCTTTTCTAACTTTGTCTAAGGCTTGTGTGACTTTTTGAACAACATGGTATTTATCAATGACGATCGTCGCTAAAGGAAAGACGGATTGAATCGCTTTATGATAAGGCTCCCACATGTCCAAAACGATGGTTTGAACCGTTTGGGAGGAAAGGACATTCTGATTGAATAGTTGAATGGTGGAATCACAATCTCGGTCTTTATGCATTCCGATGACACAGCCTAATTTCGCCTCTGTCAAAACGGTTTCGTATCGATGACCTTTTCGTACAGACACCTCATCTAAACTTAAAACCAGTTCATCCTTATCTAAAGCTTCATGAATTTGTTTTTGATGAAGGGCAGCTTTTTCTTGAGCGACCGAGTAGTAAATTCTCTCTAAGGTCGAATACGGAATCTTTTGTTTTCGACTTACATCTTGTATAGTTGTATCCTGACATAATTCAAACAAGTATTCACGATACCTATTCGTTTGGTGTTTATTAGGTTGAATCGACTCATAAGGCTCCGAGAATACCGATTGACAATTTTGGCATTGATATCGTTTGACCAGCACAAATAAACACACAGAATGAT
>NZ_JBVVUU010000105.1:0-1206 GCF_056032925.1 Aeribacillus sp. JST-2 | reverse complement strand
TATTTGAGACACAGAAAAAACACCTATGCTGCCTGTTTCCTGAAATCAACAGGAGACAGGTAGTTTAATTTTGCCTGAATTCGAATTTGATTATAATAATGGATGTAATTTTGAACCATTTGTTTTACAATAGAATTAGTGAGATATTGTTTTTCTTGTGAATAGAATGTTTCAGCCTTTAATGAAGAATGAAACGATTCTATTACGGCATTATCATGGCAGTTTCCTTTGCGGGACATGCTGGTGGTAATGCCTTTTTCTTTGGCTAAATGTTGAAAAGCATAAGACGTATAGACCGCCCCTTGATCGCTATGGAGTAACACTTGTTTTGGTTGTCGCTCTTTTACGGCCATTTCTAGTGTCTTTAACACTAGCTGAACATCCTGTCGGTCGCTGATTTGATAGGCAATAATCTCATTATTGTATAAATCCATAATGGTTGACAAGTAAAGCATCGAAGTACCAAACGGCAAGTAGGTGATATCCGTTACCCACTTTTCATTTGGTTGAGAAGCCGTAAAATCACGGTTTAAACGATTCGGTACGATGATTTTACCTTCTCCATTGATCCAGTTTTGATGTTTTTTTTCACACGGCATTGAAGATTCCGTTTTTGCATAATTTGCGATTCAACTTGATTCCATATTTAAGCCGTAGGACTTCTCTTACCTTGCGATGACCATAACGATAATGATTCTTTACACAAATTTCTTGAATCAACCGTTCTAACTTTGATTCCATCATGAACTCTTCCCATTTCTTTTCCCACCGATAATAGGTCGATCTTGGAATTCCTAAACAAGAACAGATAAGGGTAACAGGATATCTGTCTTTTAACTCTCTTACAACTTGGACCACTACTTCTGGCACCATCTCCTCTCGAGTTCCTTGTACTTTTTTAAGATTTCCAATTGTGCTTCTAGCTGACGGTTTTGCATTTTGAGCTGTTCCATTTCATTTAATCCCTGTGCCCCTTTCCCCCATACATATTGCTTCCCTACAGGCTGTGAAAAACGGTGGGTTTCCCCATTTTTATACCATCTCATCCATGTCTTGATCTGCGTCTTATTTTTAATCCCTAACGTCTCCATAATTTCTCGGTTGGTATACCCTGCTTGTTTCATCTCGATAGCTTTCCACTTGATCTCCTCTGGATAATGAACTCTTGTCCCCATAAGACAAACACCTCCACAAATCGAAGTAAGT
>NZ_JBVVUU010000104.1:0-1272 GCF_056032925.1 Aeribacillus sp. JST-2 | reverse complement strand
AAAGATTCATCACCACATTTTGTGATTTAACCCAAAAAATAAGGAAAACACTCACGAATTCCTGGCAATAATGTTAGCGTGACTTAACATAACAGGAGGTTCTAAAGTGTTTTCCGTATCACTAGATTTGCCAGAATTTGAAGTTGTTAAACAAGTGTTTCTTGAAGATTGCAATTTGTTACATGTTGAGAAAAATACTACAGAAGAACGCTGTTCTTACTGCGTTTTTTTTTCTAGTCATGTCCATGACTGGCGGACAAGAAAGGTTCGTGACTTGTCCGTATTAGGCAAGCCCCTTTTCTTATTTGTCAGAGTGTATAGATACCGTTGTCACAACTGTAATGAGGTATTTTCACAAACATTTGAATCTATCCGTCCTAATAAGCATCAGACCAATCGGTACAGAGAATATCTGTACGAAATGTGCATTGGCTCTACTATCCAAGAAGTGAGTCGAAAGGAAAAAATACCTTATACAACTGTTGAAAGAATATTTTATTCCGTTGCTAAAGAAAAAGAGAAGGAGCATTTAGAAACTCTTGAAAGTGTTTTAGAAAACCATGAATTAATCCTTAGCCTTGATGAGATCGCTGTCCGAAAGGGTCACCGATATGAAACAGTTCTTATGGATACCCAATCCGGGAGTGTGCTTGGTATGGAACATCAACGGAGTTATCATTCAACTCAGATCTTACTTGCCAAGAAGATTCTGTCTAATAAATGTGTTCATACCGTTGTTATGGATATGTGGGATCCCTTCCATAAAGCTGTTAAATCTATATTCCCAGAGGCCTGTATCGTCATTGATAAATATCATGTGGTGCAAAAGGTGACACATGCACTTGACCAAGTTAGAAAGAAAACTCCTGGACTAAAAAAGGGACGGTTTAAACTCTTGAAAGGTTCTGAAAAGTTAACGGCTAATGAAAAACAACAATTAGACGAGATGCTCAAAGAGCATTCAGAATTGTCATATGCCTATTTTCTAAAAGAACTCTTTAGAGAAATATACCAAGTGAATGACTATGATACAGCTGATTCACTCTTAGAAGAATGGATTCAACTCGCATGGAGCAGCCCATTTCCTTCATTTCATCAAGTTGCCAAGACGATAGAAAATTGGAAGGCACAAATTTTACAATATTTTCTTACCCCTTTTACGAATGGCCGGATTGAAGGGACAAACCATAAGATAAAGAACATCAAAAGACGTGCTTTTGGCTTCAGAAACCTTGAAAGATTTCGGCTACGTGTATTTTTGGAATGTACAGG
>NZ_JBVVUU010000103.1:0-1354 GCF_056032925.1 Aeribacillus sp. JST-2 | reverse complement strand
GTAGTGGTACGTGTTGTGGGTAAAGTCCAAAACACCAGTATTTTCGGGCTTTTCTTTAGTGTACTCTGTCAAACTTGTGCTTGAATTATATTTGCTTCTATATTAATTCGTTGTTCACGAGATAAATAATCTTGCAAATCGACTTCAACTTCGGAAAATAACCGTCTCAAATCAAGAAGTTCAAGTCTCTGGTATGCTACAATACGCTCATATTTGTTAAATTTCAAATTGCTCTTTCCTTTCTTCTAAAGAATTAAGTGCAGCTTTAAATATCTCAAGCTCACGTTTCAATTTTTCAAGCAGTTCTTCATTCCGATTGGATTGACTCATGTATTGTTCCAATTTATTTGCAAGTTCATTAATATCTTCTATAAGTATATTTATTGCTTTTTGATGTGTTTTTAATATGTCTTGGATTAGCTTTTCACGTTTGTTCCGTAACTCACGTTCGTTCTTGCCAAGTATCCAACGAACTCCTTTGTAAGCCATGACTCCTAAAATGACAACTGTCCCAATTCCAGTAATCATTGAACTGAGACCTAACAATCCACCAAATCCAAGCGCCGCTAAGCCTGAAGTAATGCCAGCTGCACTTAATCCAACAACGCTTCCAGAAAAATATACAGCTGCAATGGGAACCCCTACTGCTGCGGCTTTTGAAGCTAAATCTTTAGTCCTCTTTTCAAATTCACTTATGGAAATCTCACCTTTAAGAAATTTTTCGTCGTTATCTATAGATTTAATAACAAGTGCTAGAATTTCTTCAGCCTTTTCAGGATAAAACTTTTCAGCTGTAATTATTAGATTGTTATCCAAACGAGGGTTATAATTTGCTGCTTTTATTAAACGTGCTAAATCTTTAATAATTGAAAATTTCATTGCTTCTTGTTCTTCACTATTTAACGTTTGCATCTCACTCATCAAACAATGAAGTACATCAACAAAAGATACGTTTGAATCATTGCTCAGAAAAGCACGAAGGTCATGCCGTGATTCAGAACTCAGTCCAATTTGGGACATAAATAAATATAAATCAGAAAGTTGCTTTGGATGTAATTCTCCCTGTTCTTTTATGAAGGCTATTAACACGCGCGTGTATACTTTTTTCGTTTTTTCATCTAGCACTTCTAGAGTTTTTATTTTTTCTTTTGTCACTGTGTTGCCCTCCTAGCGAATAATTATAATCATAGTTAAAGAATTGAGTAGAAAATACAGATGTTTTTTAGATTTATAAACAGGCTTTTGATAATTAAAAATTTGCAGGTATATTTTACTATCTGTAGATGAGTAAATTTCATTACATTTATTACCATCTTTAAAAAGCAAACAAAGATACCCTTATGCCACTCGTAAC
>NZ_JBVVUU010000102.1:0-1369 GCF_056032925.1 Aeribacillus sp. JST-2 | reverse complement strand
TAACTGTAGTTGAGCAATTTTCATTACAATAATTACCATGTAAAAAGAGACAAACGGAGTACCCCTTATGCCACATGAAGCTGTTTTTTAACGACATCAATGGGAATATCTTGTTTCGCTGCATCGTAAATAAACTCCACGAGGCTATGTCCTTTCTTCTTTCGAAGGAAGTCAAGCCCGGTAGAGAAATCGCTGTTGGATTCGACCATACTGTACACATAAGCGAGTTGCACCAAGATCCAATACCGTTTCACCGCCCGACGTTGACGAACGCGGTACCCATCGAGCTTCAGCTGGTCTTTCGCTTGTCGAAAAAAGCATTCGATCGACCAACGCTGGGCATAGTAGCGCAAGATCTCTTCATCGCTTAGCTCCCGGTCGGTGCTCAAGACGCAGTGAAGATGTTCGGGTGTCATCGGCTGATCGGCTTTCCAAGCCAACAACACAACGGCATCATCGAGACCTTTCAGCGATCCCTCGTAGCGATACACGCGATAACGCTCTTCTCCCACCGTGACGAGATGGGTGTCGTTCGGTTCGATATAGCGGGCAAACTGTTTAGCTTGGATGGCGATGCCTTTCGGATAGAGAATCCGGTTCGTTTTGAGCATCGCGATGACGTGAAATCCTTTTTTCAGACAGGCTTCCACGAGCGCTTGCGATGGATACCAAGAATCCATCAGCACATAAACGGGACGGCGTACATCCAAAGAAGAAAGCATCTCGATCGCGAGTTCCCCCTTGCTTTTCCCAGCCGCCTTGTCGTAGAGGCGGAACGCAAAGGGAAAAGCTTGGGTCATCGTATGAACCATGAGCCAAACAAGAGAATGTCCCCAGATCGACTTTTTCTCTGTGTGAGAATAGTGCCAATCACACCCTTGAATGGCGTGCGTTGCCCGTGACGAAGGCTTGATTTTTTGGCAAATCGTATCATCGATCGAAACAAAAAGGGGTTGATTTTTCTGTTTGGCGATCCGTTCGACACGATGAAGCATCCATTGCTGGAGTTTGCGAAGCAGCGTCTCTTCATCCCAAGGGCTTTTCGTGAAAAAATGGCTGAGTGTCGTTCGATGATTGGGGTGAAAGCTCCAATGATGAAGATCGGTCAACGTTCCAGAAAAGCCTTTCGTGATCATCGCATCCACGATATGAACGAGATGCTTCATGACAGGTTTTGAAAAATAAAGTGCCAACCCCAACATCGTGAAAAACTTGTGGATTCCTTGATGATGTGCTAATCTATTCATGAGACATGAACCTCCTTGTGTGAATGGTTTGTTGGCACATCTATTCTAATCAAGGAATCGGGTTCATGTCTCCTTTTTTGTTCGGATGTAAATTTATGTTAGTGAATTTGCTCATCTACAGT
>NZ_JBVVUU010000101.1:0-1370 GCF_056032925.1 Aeribacillus sp. JST-2 | reverse complement strand
CTGTAGATGAGTAAATTTCATTACATTTATTACCATCTTTAAAAAGCAAACAAAGATACCCTTATGCCACTCGTAACTGGTTTTTAATGGAATCTAGTGGCACTCCTCGTTGGGCTTCGTAATAAATAAACTCAATGAGATTGTGAATTTTTCTCGATCTCACACTCGCAAGACCGGTTGAAAAATCACTTGAATGTTCTGTCATGCAATAGATATACGTAAATTGTACGATGACCCAATATCGTTTAATGGCTCGCTCATGTCGGATTCGATATCGATCGAAACCTAATGTTTCTTTCGTTTGCCGAAAGTAGCTTTCGATCGACCAGCGTTTCGCATAGTATTCAAGAATAGCCTGATCGCTCAGTTCCGTGTCTGTACTCAAAAAACAACGCAAATGCTCGCTCGTCATCGGTTGATCGGTTTTCCAACAAAACAATACCACCGCATTTGGAATGTCGTTCAATGCCCCTTCGTAGCGATACACTCGATACGTTTCCCCTCCCACGGTCACGAGGTGGGTATCGGAAACATCGATGTAACGGGCAAATTCTTTGGCGGATTGACGAATTCCTTGTGGATACAGGATGCGGTTGGTTTTCAGTGCTGCGATGACATACCATCCTTTCGTTAGGCACGTTTCAATGAGCGATTTCGATGTATACCAAGAATCAAACAGAACATAGACACGATGGTTCCACCCATGGAGCGATTGGATCATTTGGCGTGCGAGAGCGATTTTACTAATTCCTGATGTCTTATCGTAACGTGCAAAGGCATAAGGGAACGCACGATGAGCACAACGAATCATCATCCAGACTACCTGATGCCCCCATACGAATTTGCCTTCGGTGTGTGAAAAATGATGATCACACCCTTCAATAGGAGACTTAGCCTGTAACGAGGGCTTTGTCTTTTGGCAAATCGTATCATCAATCATCAGGAAAACCGGCTCATTCGTTTGTTTCGCTAATCGATGAATCTGCTTACAAACGGATTGTTGTGCGGCTTGAAGAAGTCGGTTTTCGTCCCAAACGCCTTTGTGCAAAAAATGACTCAACGTCGTTCGGTGTTTCGGATGGTAACTCAACTGATGGAGATCCGTCAGAGTACCAGAACATCCTTTTGTGAGCATTCCATCTATGATGTGGACGAGATGGTTCATCACAGACTTGGAATAATAAAGTTTTAATCCGAGAGAAGATAATGTATTGTAGATTTCTTGATGATGTGCTAATCTATCCATACGAGAGACATGAACCTCCTTGTTTGGGTAGTTTGGTAGCACATCTATTCTAACCAAGGAATCGGTTCATGTCTCTTTTTATGTTTATTTGTAAATTTATGTTAGTAAATTTGCTCAAGTACAG
>NZ_JBVVUU010000100.1:0-1420 GCF_056032925.1 Aeribacillus sp. JST-2 | reverse complement strand
TATAATGCTCCCATAAGGTGAGACACATGAGCGTGATAAATAAGTTATAATGATACCATGAAAAAAAGAAACCGATATACCGCAGAATTTAAAGCTAAGGTGGTTCTTGAGGTGTTGCGTGAAGAGCAAACCGTCAATGAAATAGCCGCCAAATATGAATTAAGCCCAGTCATGGTCAGTCGTTGGAAAGCAGAATTTCTAGAACGATCCTCGATGGTCTTTGAAAAAGGCTCAAGCGAAGTGGATAAAATCCGTAAAGAATATGAGGCCAAACAAGAAAATTTAGAGAAATTGGTAGGTCAGTTAACGGTTGAAGTTGACTGGCTGAAAAAAAAATCTGGGCTCAAATAAGTCTGTTGACGAACGAAAGGCTATGGTCGAATTCAATCACCCATCGATCAGCATCAAGCGTCAGGCACAGTTATTAGGTATTCATCGTACTAGCGTGTATCGCCAATCAAAGGGGCAAACAGAAAGCTCAGAAAACATCATGCTCATGCACGAAATGGATATGCTTTATACAGCTCATCCCTACTTTGGCTACAGGCGCATGACTGCGAAACTTCGTGAGAAAGGATTTGATGTGAATCATAAACGCGTACGCCGTCTCATGCGCCTTATGGGTATACAAGCTATTTACCCAAAACCCAACCTTAGTAAGAGGCTACATGCCAAGTACTGCCGGCCTTACCTGCTCCGTGGATTGGAGATCACCCGTCCGAACCATGTATGGGGAGTGGATATCACCTACCTTCGTATGGGACGGGGCTTTATGTACCTGTTTACCATCATCGACTGGTTCAGCCGCAAAGTGATCGATTACGAGTTATCTAGTACGCTGGAGAAAGGATTTGTCATCGACTGTCTGAAGCGGGCATTGCGTCATGGTAAGCCGGCCATCATCAATAGTGACCAGGGCAGCCATTTTACAAACGCTGACTATCTCGGGCTGTTGAAAGAGTATGGCATCCAGGTATCAATGGATGGCAAAGGACGAGCAACAGACAATAGTCGTACGGAACGCTTCTTTAGAGCTTTAAAGTATGAATGTATCTATCTCAATGAATTCGAGAATCCTAAAGAGTTGCGAAAAGGCATTCGACGCTATGTTACGTTCTATAATACAGACCGACCTCACCAATCTTTGGACTATTTGACGCCAGCAACAGTGTACAAGCAACCTAAGATGGTTCAAGCATCCTAACCATCGAACGTGATGAGAGGCTTTATATGGAGAGACGGGCATGATAGGCTGTTTTAGCCATGCGATGTTATCTGTCCATCGCTCCAGCGCAAAAAATCGTGCCCGTAGAGGCTCCATGTCAAGCCTTTTTTGCACACGCACCACATTCATAGCGAAAGGAGAGAATGGATAACTTAAATATTATCAATTTGTGTCTTGACAAAGGGGTGCATTACA
>NZ_JBVVUU010000099.1:0-1439 GCF_056032925.1 Aeribacillus sp. JST-2 | reverse complement strand
TACAACACAAGGCAATCAGAGACTGTTGTTTTTTTAACGGCCTGTCTGGCCGATTGGTATAGTAATGATGCAAGGCTTTAAATACAGGATTATGGGCAACCAATGGTCGAATGGCCAGGTATAATGCTTTTCGTAAACGTCTTCGACCCCTTTTGGTTATGCGTGTTTGCCCTTTATACTTTCCTGAACTGTGTTCTCTTAAAGAAAGCCCTGCCAGATTGACTAATTGTTGCGGATGATTGTACTTGGTTAAATCTCCTACTTCCGCAAAGAACAAAGCAATGGTAGTGTAACTAAGTCCCGGGATATTGGTCATTTGTTTCGCACCTGGTATGCTTTCAACAACACCTTCTAGTTCTTCATCTAGTTGTGCTAACTGTTTCTTGTAAAGCTCATATTGATCCAATAGGCAATCCAATTCTCTTTTTGCGAACTGGATTCCTGTCTCAATCCCAACGCTCTTTTTCGCTACTTCTACGAGTCGGGTTGCTCGTTTCAGCCCAACCCCACGCTGTACATACGGTTTCCATTTTTGCAGCACTTCTTCTGGTGACAACTTTTGAATATGAGAGGGAAATGGAAACATGCGCAAGGTATAAAAGGCTGCTTTACCTTTCCAATCTCCAAACACATCGAAAAACTCTGGGAAAAAGCGCTGAATGACGTTTTCAATCCGCCCTTCAATGATCATAAGCTGTTTGATGAGCTGATCTCGTAATTTGACGCCTTCCCTTAGTTCAGCGTATACGCCCTCTAATAGGTTCGGTACGGAGTATCGCCCATCTTTCATTAACTGTGCAATGACACGAGCATCTTTTGTATCGTTTTTTGTAGGCGAATTGTCATCAAGCTCTTTACTTTTTTTGACGTGCATGGGATTCATTAGCACTACATCATATCCTTTTGCCTTAAGAAAGTAAGCAAGATTTAGCCAATAATGACCTGTTGGCTCCATTCCAAAAATCACGTGGTCCTTATGATTTTCTTTTTGAATATGATTAACCCAATCTAATAAGGTTTGAAAGCCGTGTATACGATTTTCAAAGATCAATCTCTTGCCAAATTCTAAGCCTCGGTCATCTTGAAAACGGGCAACGTGCTTTTCTTTAGCCAATACCTACAATGAGAGTTGATGGTGTAATTTGAGAGATTTTTTGATTTTGTGTATAATTCATTTTGAGTCCTCCTTGGTTTATTGAAATTCGGGGTCAACGCGCATTGACACCCTGTACTATACCAAGGGGACTTTTTTTTATCAAACCTCAAATTTCCTCATTACAGGAATGCTCCTTTATTATCGATAAGCTGTCTATTTAGCCCCTAAATGAACTTGGACAATAAGAGTAAAAAATAATATACTGCTTAATGTACCAAGGAGGCTAAACAACATGACACGAACCAAACACTCCAAGGAGTTTAAATTACAAGTCATCAAAGAG
>NZ_JBVVUU010000098.1:0-1448 GCF_056032925.1 Aeribacillus sp. JST-2 | reverse complement strand
TGATGCTAGTATAGTTTCATGGACACCCTTTAGTGAAATATAATATTAACGAAGGGATGTGTCCTGATATGGGTAACACAAGCGAAAAACGTAAAAGTTATCATGCTGAATTTAAGGAAATGGTGGTTGAGCTTTATCAAACTGGAACACCAGTAAAACAGATCTGCAGCGAATATGGCCTGTCTGAAACGACAATCTACAAATGGATCAGAAAACAAAAACCGGTTAAGCTGGATGACGGGGGCTCTTTTACCCCGGAAGAATTTCTGAACCTGCAAAAAGAATTGCACCGGCTGAAAGAGGAAAACGAAATCTTAAAAAAAGCTATGGCCATATTCGCAAAGAAGTAGATCAAACCACTGTTATATCCATGATTGACGAGATAAGAGCCAAACACCATTATGACCTTAAAACCATGTGTACGGTCCTTGGCGTGCCGAGAAGTACCTACTATCAATCCAAACAAAAAACAGAGTCAAAAACAAAACGGGAAAACCGGGAGCTGACAGACAGAATACGAAAAATCCATACGGAAAGCAAGCAGAGATACGGAGCACCGAAGATCCACCATATGCTTGAAAAAGAAGGGCTCAAAGTTAGCCTGAAACGGGTTCAGCGTTTGATGAAGGCTGCAGGCATTTATTCCATTATCAGAAAAAAGTACCGCCCCCATTCCAATAAGGGCAAGATGGAAGAACACGATAACCTGCTGAACCAGGACTTCTCAACGACAACCATCAACGAGAAATGGGTTACGGATATTACGTACATTCATACTTTGAGAGACGGTTGGTGCTACCTGGCTTCCGTAATGGATTTACATTCCAGAAAGATTGTCGGTTACGCTTTTGACCGCCACATGACGACTGAACTGGCTTTAAAGGCAGTAGAAAACGCTTATCAGGCACAACGTCCAGGTCCGGGATTGATCTTGCATTCTGATTTGGGATCCCAGTATACAAGCGAGAAATTTGCAGAATACATGGAAAAGAAGCAGTTCAAACACTCCTTCAGTAAAAAAGGTTGCCCATACGATAACGCCTGCATTGAGTCTTTCCATGCAATTCTGAAAAAGGAAGAGATCTACAGAGTCAACTATTTGAACTTTCAAGCTGCCAGAAGAGCCTTATTCGAATTTATAGAAGGCTGGTACAATCGGAAACGGATTCATAGCTGCCTGGGCTATATGACGCCACAAGAAACAGAAGACAGTATCAAAGGGGCAGCGTAGTGCTCTTCACAATTTTACAAGCATCCGCTTTACATGGAGTGGCGGGGCGTGGTAGGCTTGTTTGCCATGCGAAAGAAATCATTGCCCCTTTCGCCCTTCGCATAACACCACGCCCGCAGAGGCTCCATGTCAAGCGACCAGCGATGTCATGAAAAATATGGCATGAGATCAAAATTAAATTTCACTTATTGGTGTCCAAAATATTGACTTAAATCCA
>NZ_JBVVUU010000097.1:0-1458 GCF_056032925.1 Aeribacillus sp. JST-2 | reverse complement strand
CCGGTAGTACGCACGAAACGTCGCATCATGCCGTTGCACCGAGTTGGCAGCCTCCACTAGGTAGTAACGGAGATAGCGATTGCCGGAACGAATGAGGGAGGTGTCCTCGGCTTGAAAACGGCCCGATTGGTGCTTGGACCATGTCAAGCCGGCATATTTTGCCAAGGCGGCCTGGTTGTGAAACCGCTCGATTTGCCCGATTTCGGCCAGGATGCCTGCGGTATAAACCGGTCCGATGCCTGGGATGGTTTGCAGTGTGTTCGGAATGCCTTCAAGATGGCGGGTAATGGCTTTATCGAGCTCTTTGAGCTGCGATTGCAGGCTGCGGATTGATTGAATCGACAGCCCTAACAGCAAGTCGATGGAATCCTCGACACACTTGGACAACCGATACGACGAACGGGCCGCCTTTTGAATCGACTTGGCGATGCATTCCGGATCGGCAAAGCGATTGCGCCCTTTTTGGCGCAGGAAGTCGGCCAACTGCTTGACATCCATTTGGCAGATGTCATCGAGGCTCCACGACTCAAGCAGCAGTTCGAGAATGGCATGTCCGAAGATCGAACTGTCCACCTCTTGGGTAAAGGAACTGCATTTGTAAAACAAGTGCTGGAGAAAATACTGTTTCTCACGGGTTAACTGGTGGACGAGATGATATCGCATGCGTGTCAGTCGCTGAAGCGCGAGAAACTGCTCCTTGAGGACAGCCGTCATCTTCAGACGGCCGAAGCGAAGCCGATCCGCAATGATCCAAGCATCGATGTCATCCGTTTTCTCCAAGTCGACATAGGCTTCTTTAAACTTGCGAATGAGCTTTGGATTGATCGTAAACACCTTGACGTTCCAAGCCTGCAAGGCCTCCTGCTGGTGGAAAAACATAGCTGGATGCCAACTGTAGACCGAGGTGGCTTCCATCCCGATCAGAATTTCGGTTGGCTTTCGCTTGTTAGCCCACAGGAGGATTTGATCCCGAAGGAAGGTGGCGCCCAGAAGATGATTATCCACTTTGAAGCGTGCGCACGTATTTCCTTCATGATCCATAATGCAGGTGGCTAAGTCGCGTGAGCTCACGTCGATCCCGACGTAGAGTTTCATGAGATCACCTCCTATTGTTGTAGGATCGAGGGGTAGGACTCTTCGGGATGCCCCCGGATCGCGCCTGTTGACCAGTCACCCTCGCATATGAGAACTCACGTTGGACCATGGGCTGCCCTGGAAGCTGCTCCTTCCAGCATGGGGAAAACCAACGGGAACAGCCTGCGGGTTAGACGTCCAAACAGGGGCCGAGGAGACAGACTTTACAAGTAGTCAAAGCTACAGGAGTGAGAAGAGTATCCCCGATGATCCTAAGACCATTATCCAGGAACATTGCGAAAAGTCCAACCCCGGTACGCTCAACCCTTTGTGGGAGGGGCGCGCCCCTCCCACAAAGGCAACCACCCAAGATATGCGATTGTC
>NZ_JBVVUU010000096.1:0-1476 GCF_056032925.1 Aeribacillus sp. JST-2 | reverse complement strand
TTCTAACCAAGGAATCGGTTCATGTCTCTTTTTATGTTTATTTGTAAATTTATGTTAGTAAATTTGCTCAAGTACAGTTACTATAATTTTTTAGGATAAAATCTACAAAAAAACGATAAATTTCGACAAAATTACTTTTAAATAACGATGTGTATATTTATTCTTATTTATAGTTCTTCAACATTTTTTCTATCGTTTCTCTCATTTCATTCCGAAATTCTTCAGGTTTTAACACTTCTAAATATTGCGCTTGGCTTAAAAGCCACATTTTAATGCCACGGCCGTAAACTTCTGCTTCAATTGTGACGGATTGTTCATCTTTTGCAATAATCTTTGCAGTCGGTAATCGATCTAAAATAGCTTGTAAGGAAGGTCCCCAAAAACGGAACGTAATTTTCATTAGTTCACCTGCATACATAAACTGGACTCGCTTTCGAAATTCTCCTTCTTCAAATCGATTTTTATAGTCAACTTTAAAACGCTCATCAGTAATACAGTAATCGACAATTCGATCCATTCGATAAATTGTCGGAAAACTAAAATCGTAGTCTATGAGAAACGCTACTAAATAAAAATAATATTCAGAGAAAACGATTCCAACAGGCTTGAGCTTTCTTTTAACAGGAGAATCATTTCCTTCCTTTTGATAATCGATAATTGTCACTCGCTTCGTTCGTACCGCATAACTTAAATCCCAAATCATGTTTATCAGCGATTGATTATGTTGCACCGGGACATAATGAAAGCGCTCGTTGCGAATCACTTCTTGGATAAATCGTCGATTTTCAGGCTGTGATTGCAAAATGAGTTTATCCAATAACTGATCCATTTCTGCTTTTTGAAATGCCCTGCTTTCCAGTAATACTTTTGCTAAAACGAGTATTTCTTCATTCGTTAACCAAATGTTTTCATTTCGTCTTAATACGTAGCCATTTTTCTTCCGATCATATTCTAATACCATTGATGCTTCAAAATTATTGGCGATGTATGTACGCAATTCATCAATATCACGCTGAATTGTTTTTTCATTCACACCAAAACGAACCGCTTCTTCCTTTTTCGAAATCGTATCTCCTTGGCAAAGACGTTCATATAATGACAAAATTCGAAGCGATTTTGATTGTTGCTCGTCCATGAAAATCCTCCATTCCGACAAAAAATTTCAATTTTAGAAACTAAATATATGTTACTATATGGAATTAAACACAAAAAAGATGTAATAAGGTACAATGCATAAAATTAGGGTACAGAAATAATGGAATAAAAATCCTTTAAATAAAAACTTTTACTTCGGAATGGTTTCTGATTAGTCATTTTTTCATCCTCAATTTAGTAATATTGAGTGATAACACTATTACATTATCATCAAGACATGGACAGTATTTGTACTTTAAGAAAAAAAGATTCATCACCACATTTTGTGATTTAACCCAAAAAATAAGGAAAACACTCACGAATTCCTGGCAATAATGTTAG
>NZ_JBVVUU010000095.1:0-1526 GCF_056032925.1 Aeribacillus sp. JST-2 | reverse complement strand
CTCAGCTTTCGCAGTCCAAAATCTTGTTTAAATGCTTGATGTAAATGGTTTTGGGAAGTACAAAATTATCATTTGACATTTTTTAAAACATAAAGAAAGACACCTATTCTTTTGGTAAAATATTGGTGACGAAACCAAATCCAAAAGAAAGGTGTCACCACTATGATAACGAATAAAGACTACTTTGCGCAATTACCAAAAGAAATTAAACAAGGATTTTCCGAATTAAATATTGGATATCATTTAAGAAAAGCGAATATTACGAAACTTTCCGGGTATTCTTGTCTTACTGTTTTCAAACTGATTTTTCTTTTAGTCTTCCAATATAAGAACTGGTTTCGTGCTTTTATGAGTAAACGATCTCAGGATCTGCCCGGAAAGGATACAGTCTATCGCTTTTTAAATACACCAACCTATCATTGGAGAAAGTTTCTGCTTTCATTAAGCAGTGAAATGATCCGTCTGCTTCAACCATTAACTTCAAAAGATCGTGTCACAGCTTTTGTGATTGATGATTCTGTCTTTTCAAGAAACCGTAGTAAGTCGGTTGAACTGTTGGCTAAGGTTTTTGATCACTCTACCCATCAGTACTTGAAAGGGTTTCAAATGCTTACCCTTGGCTGGACCGATAGTTTTACTTTTATTCCCGTTGATTTTGCTCTTCTAAGTTCACCGAAAAAGGAAAATCGCCTGCAAGAAATCAATACCAATATTGATAAACGAACATCTGGCTATAAGCGTCGCCAGGAAGCTCTGAAATCAAAACCGGACGTGGCTTCAGCTTTACTTGATCATGCGCTTGAAAAAGGGATTATAGCTGACTATGTTCTCATGGATTCCTGGTTTACACAAGCGCCTTTAATTGAGAAGATTACGAACAAAGGGTTATTTGTCATTGGCTTGGTGAAGCAATTAAAGCAGCGATACGTTTACAATGGTGAACGTTTCACACTGAATCAACTTTACAAATTGGCAAAACCTCACATGGGTAAAAAAGACATTCGCGGATCCGTTTATGCTACTTTAGACAATGGAATTCCAGTAAAAATTCTATTTGTACGAAACCGTAATAAACGGAGCGAATGGCTTGCCATTCTCAGCACAGATACAACATTAGAAAATGAAGAGATCATTCGTATTTACGGCATGCGTTGGGACATTGAAGTCTTCTTCAAATGCAATAAATCCCTTTTAAATTTAGAGAAAGAATTCCAGGGACGTTCCTACGACATGTTAATTAGCCATACAACCATTGTTTTTACACGATATATTCTCATTGCTTGGCAAATGCGAAAAGAGGAGGATCCTAAGACGATTGGCAACCTTTTTTACATCCTTTGCGAAGATGTAAAAGACATAGATTTTATTACTGCCCTTCAATCACTTATTGACCTTTTCCAAACTTTGGCGGAAGCCGAGGTTTCTTTGAACATGGACATCTTTAAAAATCAAATGAATAAATGGTTGGCCACTATACCTAATTATATCAAGCAATGCTTAAATATTTCTGTGTGCGAAAGTTGAGT
>NZ_JBVVUU010000094.1:0-1603 GCF_056032925.1 Aeribacillus sp. JST-2 | reverse complement strand
TTAATGTACCAAGGAGGCTAAACAACATGACACGAACCAAACACTCCAAGGAGTTTAAATTACAAGTCATCAAAGAGGCACAGGAGACAGGCAATAACAGCCTTGTTGCCCGCCGTTATGAACTGAATTCCAACATGGTATCCCGTTGGGTGCGGGAATATAAAGATGGCAAATATGGTGATGTTGATGTCACTGTTTTGCCGGACCTTGACCCAAAAGAAATATCCAAGGAAAATGAAAAGCTCAAAATATTGCTTGGTGAAAAAGACCTTGAAATCGCAATCTTACGCGACATTATAAAAAAGAAAAACCCTCACTTGCTGAAAAAATTGAAGTAGCCGACAACTGGATCCAAAAAGGCTATTCCATTTCCAAGGTGCTAAAGATTATAGGGATTGCTCGTTCCACCTACTATTATCAAAAGAGCTACCGCGTGGAAGAGAAAAAAGTGAGTGAGGGGCGTCCGGCACCAGGTTATTCCTTCACAGAAGACGGGCGAAAAGTATCAGACGAACAAATCAAAGAATTCCTGCTGGAGGAAATTGCGGGCGATGGCTTCAACTATGGCTACCGCAAGCTGACCAAGAGGCTTCGCCGCGAATATAACCTTGTCATCAACAAGAAGAAAGTCTACCGTCTGTGCAAAGAGCTGGGTATTCTACGGCCGCAGCGCAAAAAGAAGGCCCAACCCCCTAGGAAGCTGGCACGAAACCGTACGGTAACAGACTCAAACCAGCTATGGGAAGCGGATATCAAATACGGCTACATCGAAGGGGAAGACCGGTTTTTCTTCGTCATGTCCATCATCGATGTATATGACCGTGGAATTGTCGCCTATCACAACGGATTAAGCTGTACAGCCAAAGATGCCGTCCAAGCACTTCAACAGGCATTGTTAAGACGGCAACAATTCAGCGCAGAGATCAAACCAGTGATTCGAACAGACAATGGGCCACAGTTTGTTTCCCATACTTTTGAGGAATTTTGCGAAAAATACCAGATCGAACATGAAAGGATTCCGCCGAGAACACCGAATATGAATGCCCATATTGAATCTTTTCATCGAATCTTTGAAGATGATTGCCTTTCAAGGTGGCAGTTTGAAACCTACGCAAAGGCCTATGAAGCCGTCACGGATTTTATGGTCTTCTACAACGAAAGACGGATGCATTCAAGTATTTTGGACCTGTCACCTCAGGAGTTTTACGAACAAAACAAGCAAAATAAATTGGAAATCGAAGAGGTTCGCGTATGATCGATTCATGAGGAGTCAGGACCGACAGGAATCCCTTGTCCGGCTGCGAAAAGAGCCACAGCGTAGCTGCTTGCCATTGACCGCAGCGCCCGATTCTTAGGAGGCGATGGAAGGGGTCGGGGCCCACCAGCGAATACTTAGAATCGGTTTGTCCGTGTTAGCATTGGGCGCATGAAGAGCCCTAAAGGCTGTTTTTTTAGCGATCTTGCGCCGATCCCCCAACACGGACAAAAGCAAGGTCAATGGTGGCGGACAAGAAGCGCAGGGTTCATAATCAAGAAAAAGAGAGCTATTTTAAGAAAAAGATAGACTAAGAGTAACTATGTCCAAAACTCGGGGGTTAATCCG
>NZ_JBVVUU010000093.1:0-1671 GCF_056032925.1 Aeribacillus sp. JST-2 | reverse complement strand
TTGCGGCAAACAGGCGGAATCGTTCAACGAGATGGAAAATGTTTGGGTGAAAGAACATGAAAATAGAAAGTATCTTTATAAGTAGTAAGAAATAGATGGATAGGGACAATTTGTAGAAAAATGTAAAGTGTGAGTAAAATGTTTGTGGGAAAAATTCTTAGAATTCCTCGATGAGGGGGTTGGGAACGTAGGTTCGCAATCCCCCTCATCGGGGCCACCAAGCAAAGCGCGGTAGGATCCCAAGCAGGAAACATGAAAAAAGGACTCTCTCCCTGGTAAGATGTTCATTGACCACACCACAAACAGGAGGAGAGAGTCCCATGAATATTCAACAACATCTTACCACAAATTCGTTGACATGGAAAGAGATCGAACTTGATTTGTTTCGAGCCCTGCAAAACGCCTTCGCTGAGCTGTTTACGGCTCTGTTGGAGGACATCGACCGACAATTGGCGGAAACCCGGGACAAGCGCCGGTACCACTTGAAAGACAAACGACGCACCACGATTCAAACCTTGTTTGGCGAAGTTACCTTTGAGCGAAACTACTATTTAGACCGAGAACAAAACCGTTACACGTTTTTGCTTGATTCCTTTTTAGCGTTTGATGGATCGCAGTCAATCAGCCCTTGTCTAGAAGAAACGGCGGTGGGATTGGCTGTGGAGTGCTCTTCCTATCGCAAAGCGGCTCATACGCTTGCCCAGATGGTCGGGTATCCGGTGATGAGCCATGAGGCGATCCGCCAGTTGGTGTTCGAGGCTGAAGTTCCGCTGCACTGCCCGGTTGACCAGCGATATGGACGGGTGCTGTTTGTGGAGGCCGATGGACTGTTTGTCTCTCGCCAAGGGAAGGGAAAACGGGCCAAGGAAGACAAAATCCTGACCGTTCACGAAGGGTGGAAGCGCAACGGCTCACGGATCGAATTCGTGAATCAGCGCCATTACGTCCATGAGGGCAAGGGGGAGGTGTGGGAAGGCTTCGAGGAATTTTTGATGAACGAATATGCCTATGATCCGTGTCGGGATCTTCTTGTCATCAACGGGGACGGCGCTCCATGGATTACCGCGTTCCGGGAGTATTTCAAGGGACGGGTCTGCTTCCAATTGGATCGATTCCACGTGGCGCGTGAGTTGCGCCAATGCCTCTCGGGCCATCCACGGTGGCAGGCGATTCGGCAAAAGCTGGCGAAGCAGGATGAAGAGAAGCTGCTTGTGGAACTGAACAGCGCCCTCGGCACGCTGGGGGACGAAGCGAAAGAACAACAGCTGGCTGCCTTGATCCACCGGATCGAATCGATGCCGGGATGCATCCGTGATTACCGGGAATGGCTGAAGGAGCAAGGAGTGGACACAACGGGCATGTATCCGATGGGGAGGGCTGAAAGCGTGATGAGCCAGCTGGCGTATCGGGTGAAATACCGCCGCAGTTGGACAGACAAGGGACTCAGGGCGTTTTTCAAGGCAATGATTGCCCGGATGGATGGGATTCGTCTTTTCGGACATCGTTTAGGAGAAGAATCGTCGCATCCGGCGGAGGAAACGGCATCTACCAAACAGACGATCGTGAACAAGGCGAAACAACGCATCCGCCGTCTTCTTCCGGAGGTAACGCGGAAACAAGCCATATTTACAGCAATCGTCCGGGACTCCGATCTATCATGCCCTGTCTGAA
>NZ_JBVVUU010000092.1:0-1866 GCF_056032925.1 Aeribacillus sp. JST-2 | reverse complement strand
TTGACACCCCCGAATCATACCAAGAGGGCTTTTTTTATTCAAGTCCCCGAAAAAACTTCTAACAGGAATGCTCCTTTTTCATTCCTTTATTTTACCATGCATTTTTTTCTATTTTCTGTATTTAACATAACAGGGCAAAATAAAAAAGCAATTTACCGTTGATCTTCTATCCTGAACCTAGCGAACCGTAATGGAGGTGAAACAAATATACTTTTACCAAGACTATTACTCCTTTCCCCTCAGGCTAATAAAGATCCAATCTAGAGGTACCCACCGAAATATGGAATAGAAGGAGCGAACAGAATGAATTGGATGAAGGAAGTATTAAAACGGAAAGATGAAATCATTGCAGAGACCCAGACCTTTTTAAAAATTAAAAGCGTCCTTGATGACGCCACAAAAGAAGAAGGAGCGCCTTTTGGAGCAGGAATCAAAAAAGCATTGGAACATCTTTTGCATAAAGGGGAAAAAGACGGGTTTCAAACAAAAAATTTGGAAGGATATGCGGGCCATATTGAAATGGGGGAAGGACATGAAATTGTTGGCGTCCTTTGCCACGTGGATGTTGTCCCTGAGGGGGACGGGTGGACATTTGATCCTTATGGTGCGGTCATCCAAGATGGAAAATTATTTGCCCGCGGAGCGCTTGATGATAAAGGTCCGACGATGGCTGCCTATTATGCGATGAAAATTGTGAAAGAACTAGGACTTCCGCTATCGAAGCGAGTCCGGATGATAATTGGCACTGATGAAGAAAGTGACTGGCGCTGTGTCGATCATTACTTTAAGCATGAAGAAATGCCTGACATCGGATTTGCGCCCGATGCCGATTTTCCGATTATTTATGCAGAAAAAGGAATCATTGATGTTGTTCTAAAAATTGATTCCGTATGTGAAAATACGGAGGAAACATATTCGTTAAAAACCTTTTCCTCAGGCAGGCGTTTTAATATGGTTCCCGATTTTGCGAAAGCGGTCATTGGAAAATGTGCAGATTTATCGGAGCTGCAAAACAGCTTTAAGCAATTTTTGCAAAGGGAGCATTTAAATGGCCGTATTTACGAACAACAATCAGATGTTGTCATTGAATTGGAAGGCATTTCCGCCCATGCGATGGAACCGGAAAACGGCCGCAATGCCGGGATTTATTTAGCAGCTTTTTTGTCGACATTGCCTCTTGATCAAAGGGGAAAAGGTTTTGTCAATTGGATCAGCCGCTACTTTTCTGGAGATATGAGAGGAAAAAAGCTTAACATCGCGGCGCAAGATGAAGTGAGCGGCGAGTTAACGGTTAATGCAGGAATCATTTCATACGAAAGGGAGGGAGAGAAAACCGTCGGTTTAAATATCCGCTACCCTGTGACGGAAAAAGGCGCGAACATACAACAAAAGTTGGCACAGCTGCCTGACAGTGAGCTAGTCCGCTTTTCCGACTCGGCTCCGCATTACGTTCAAAAAGACCATCCGCTGATCCGGACATTGCAAAACGTGTATGAAGAGCAAACGGGACAAAAAGCGGAGCTCATTGCGATCGGAGGTGGCACATATGCTCGTTCCTTAAAAGCAGGGGTTGCGTTTGGCCCTTTGTTTCCAGGGAGGAGCGATGTCGCCCATCAAAAGGATGAATATATATATATCGATGACCTATTAAAAGCGACAGCCATTTACGCTCAGGCGATTTACGAATTGGCGAAGTAACTTGTGCTGTTTTGATCTCATTTTCAATGAAATGGCGCACTATAGCAAACCACCCCTGAAACAGTTTTCGTTTTAAGGGTGGTTTTTGTGTCATTAGCATTGCATAAATATAGTTAGAATTTTCTGTTAATTATTTTTTGTGAATTTGTGCCAAAAAGACAAAGCCTA
>NZ_JBVVUU010000091.1:0-1899 GCF_056032925.1 Aeribacillus sp. JST-2 | reverse complement strand
TTTTATTAGTACAATGATACACTCAAACATAGGAGGAAGAATAATGACTGCTTGGCTCGATTTAACAAAAAAGGAATTCAGATTAGGGCTTCCTGCGTTTATTTTCTCCTTGATCGTTCTGATCGGGATCTTCGCCATTAGTACCATAATTGGCCTATCGATTGACTTCATGTGGGAAACGTTAACGATTGGCGCGTTTGCTGCAGTTGCTCTTCATGGCTTTTATTTAGCCTACTACATGCTTTACAGTCTGGATGTAGAGCGAAAACGAATGCATTTGTGGCTCCATAACCCGCTGCCGATCGTACAACTCTTGTTGGCGAAGCTCGTTTCTGGCCTTTCCTATATGCTCATTACCTTCATCACTGCAGCAATCGTATTATGGCAAGCTTACCGAAATAGCATGGTGTCTATCCATTTAAGTGAATGGTTGAATACCCTTATTTTGTTGGTAATCACCTTACTCACCACAACGTTATTACTAGGGTGTACCTATTTGTTCTTTTGGACGGTCTTTATGGCGTTAAGCAAAACGTATAATGATTTTCTTAGTTTTGTGTTGACGTTCTTATTTTTTCTCGTCGTCGTATCACTCTTCAATATAGTTGAAGACGTTTCCTCCTTATTCGATTGGGGGGCGGTTAACAGTGAAAGTGTGCTTTCAGGGTTTGAGTTTAGCATTTCAAATGAAATCCATAGTTTTGAAATCCAAGAAACATCAACCGTTTTTTACATCGGTCATTTCGTACGGGATCTCGTATTGACTGGCTTGCTTTTTTTCGGCGGTTGCTGGATTCTTGATCGCAAAGTTGAGGTATAATCGATGGCTGATATATTCCATTCTGCAGAACCGATTTATTTACAATTAGCGGAACGTATAAAACGGCAAATCGTCCGTGGTGAATTACAACTTGGTGAAAAGCTCCCCTCAGTACGTGACATGGCACTTAAGGCTAACGTGAATCCGAATACGGTACAGCGAACATACCGAGAACTAGAGGGGTTGAAAATTGTGGAGTCCAAACGTGGTCAAGGAACATTTGTTACAGTCGATGAACGAGTTCTCCAGGCGATCCGGGAGGAAATGAAGGAAACAGAAATATCCCATTTTGTACAAGTAATGCGGGAAATGGGGTATTCTGACGACGAAATTAAAGCAGGGTTAGATTCTTATTTGACTGAGAAGGGAGCATCTGAGCAATGATTTTATTTCAACAAGTAACGAAAAAATATCGTCAAAAAGTAGCACTGGATGAAGTGAACTTAAAGCTTTCACGGGGGAAAATCATCGGACTGGTCGGTGAAAATGGGAGTGGAAAATCAACGATGCTGAAGTTAATCGCCGGCCTCGCTTATCCGACGAGAGGAGAAGTGCTCGTTAATGGGAGCAAGGCGAATCGCCGTGTGGCCTCCACCGTCTCCTATTTATCAGAGCTGGATGAGTATTACCGATTTTATAACGTGAAGCAAATGATTGAATTTTATGCTAGTCAATTTCCTGATTTTGATCTGAAAAAGGCCTATGAAATTTTAACATTTATGAAACTCGATCCGGAAAGCAAGCTGAAAGAACTGTCAAAAGGAAACCGCGGTCGATTAAAAATCGTGCTGTCCCTTGCGCGCAACGCCCCCATTATCCTGATGGATGAACCACTTTCTGGACTGGACCCGATGGTACGTCAATCGATCGTCAAAGGACTGATCTCCTTTATCGATCTAGAAAAACAACTCGTTCTGATCACCACTCATGAGATCCGGGAAGTAGAAAACATCTTAGATGAGGTGATCGCGATAAAAGACGGTAAGATCATTGGCCATCATAACGTGGAGCAACTGCGGGAAGAGCAAAACCTCGGAATAGTCGATTGGATGACAACTATTTATGAATAAGGCATTTCT
>NZ_JBVVUU010000090.1:0-2019 GCF_056032925.1 Aeribacillus sp. JST-2 | reverse complement strand
TAATCAAGAAAAAGAGAGCTATTTTAAGAAAAAGATAGACTAAGAGTAACTATGTCCAAAACTCGGGGGTTAATCCGTTAAGTGTTTGGTTAGTAATCAAGGTAATGCAAATAGTAATCAATTTAGCACCACTTTGTAATTCGGAAATTAAAGTAACCTATATAAATCAAGGAGGTAGTTATGGAATACATTAAGTTGGAAAAAATTTCTTTAAAAGACCACCCTCAAATAAATGAAAAATGGGTACAACAAAAAATTGCTGAGGACCCATCCATACTCGGATTGGGCGAGATTGAATTGAAAGACATGGAGCGGAAACAGCCTAGGGCAGGGCGACTTGATTTTTTGTTTCAAGATGATAATAATCGTCGATATGAAGTGGAACTACAATTGGGAAAAACGGACGAAAGTCACATTATAAGAACGATAGAGTATTGGGATATTGAGAGGAAAAGGTCTCCTCAATTTGAACATGTGGCAGTTATTATTGCTGAAGATATTACAAGCAGGTTTTTAAACGTAATAAGTCTCTTCAATGGAAATATTCCTATAATTGCTATTCAAATGAATGCAGTACAGATAGAAGATAAAATCGGTCTTCAGTTTATTACTGTCTTAGATGAAACAGCTCTTCCTATGTATGAAGAAGATGAAGAGTTTCAAACTCCAACAGACCGGAAATTTTGGGAAGAAAAAGCGACTCCAGAAACTGTTGCACTTGCAGATGAACTGTTAAGTTTAATACATGAACATATTAACAATAATATTAGGCTTAAATACAATAAGTTTTACATAGGCTTAGAGCAAAACGGCGTAGCTAATAATTTTGTGACATTTAAGCCGCGGAAGCAAAACATAATTTTTCAACCGAAGTCAGAACGATTGCAAGAAATTGATGAATGGATTGAGGAATCTGGCTTAGATGTATTAGAGTACAGCAAAAGGGACAGAACATATCGAATCCGATTGACTAAGAATGATATTAATGAGCATAAAGATTTGCTTGTAAAGTTAATAAAGCATTCTTTTAATTATATGAATGGTTAACATTTTATTGAAATGAATTTATACAAATGTATATCGTTTTATAAAAACCAAATATCCTTTATCGATATTTAGTTTTTACTGAAGATTTATTTTGTAATCGTTAATTTTAAAAAGAAGCTCTACAAGAGCAAGTAAAATAATTTTATGAAGACATCCAAATCGTTTTAAGTAGTTCCGTTTTTGTGGAGAAACATTAGAAACGGCATATGAAATAGCAGACCAAATAGCAATTAAAATGGTCTGCTATTTTTTATGGTGCGCCCGGCATGTACATGAACTATAGGGTGTAAGTCCCGAACCCCGAAGACAGAAGTAGAGGTTAGCCAAGAGCAAGGGTGTCCGTGGTGACGCGGAATCTGAAGGAAGCTGGAGGCAAAACACCGGTCCGAGGAACACGAACCTCATATAAGGCTAGGTATGATTGAGTGAGTTTGCCAAACAAAACAAAGCTCTTTCTGTCGAAGGTCATATCGAGTAAATGAGGCGGATAGATGGTGTGAAAGTGCATGTACTTACCCGGGGAGGTCTGGCGGATAGGTGAAATACGCTTCATAACCTACTTAGTGATAAGTAGCTGAACCGTCAGAAGTCAGCAGAGGTCATAGTATTAGTTGGTTTAGAACTACTAAGAAGGACCGAACAATTAAGAGAGAATAGCCCTTGGCATTCAGTGAGTCATGATGAACACAGAAAACGTAGTACCTCACTTGAGGGAGGAAGCGGTGAATCCCGTGGGAGACCTCTTGGAGGGTGGAGTGACCACTGGCATAAAGAGAACAGCTATTCACGGAAGTTATAAAGACTTGCGTCAATTATCTTAATTGAACCGCCGTATACGGAACCGTACGTACGGTGGTGTGAGAGGTCGGGGGTTAGTCACCCCCTCCTACTCGATTTGCGGCAAACAGGCGGAATCGTTCAACGAGATGGAAAATGTTTGGGTGAAAGAACATGAAAATAGAAAGTATCTTT
>NZ_JBVVUU010000089.1:0-2106 GCF_056032925.1 Aeribacillus sp. JST-2 | reverse complement strand
TGTTAAAGCCGATGATAAAATCCCCAATATAGCCGGAATAAAATTCCCCACTTACAATAGAACCATAGTGTCAATGAGAGGAGCTATGGTTCGTGATTACGAGAGGGGAATTTTTTATGATCAAAGAGATGTACGAAAGGGGAATGAGTATTTCCGATATTGCGAGGGAGTTGGGGATTGATCGGAAAACCGTTCGAAAATATATTCACTCCCCCAATCCCCCTTCCAAATCTAAGCGAAAACAAAGAAAAAGCAAGTTAGATCCATTTAAAGAGTATCTTCAAAAACGAATGTTAGAGGATGGGGTGTTCAATAGCGAAAAGTTATTTTTCGAAATTCGACAACAGGGCTATACAGGAGGAAAGACGATTTTAAAGGACTATATAAAACCTTTCCGAGAGACGGCGAAAAAGAAATACACCGTTCGTTATGAAACGCTTCCTGGTGAACAAATGCAAGTCGATTGGAAAGAAGTCGGGGAGGTGATAATCGAAGGGAGAAAAGTCAAGTTATCGCTATTTGTGGCCACATTAGGCTATTCGCGGATGAAATACGCGGTATTTACGACCAGCCAGGACCAGGAACACTTAATGGAATGCCTGATTCAGAGTTTCCAATACTTCGGCGGAGTTCCGAAGAAGGTGTTATTTGATAATATGAAGACCGTTACAGACGGCCGGGAACAAGGAGTGGTGAAATGGAATCAACGATTTTCTGAATTTGCGAGTTACTACGGATTTATTCCAAAAGTGTGCCGGCCTTACCGGGCCCAGACAAAGGGAAAAGTCGAACGAGCCATTCAGTATATCATGGATCACTTCTATGTGGGGACAGCGTTTGAAAGCATCGAGGAATTAAATTTCCTTCTCCATCGTTGGCTCGATCAAGTGGCGAATCGGAAGCCAAACGCCACTACCGGCATTCCTCCGCAAGAGCGTTGGGCAGAGGAACAGCTGAAACCTCTCCCGTTGAACGATTACGATACGAGCTATCTTTCCTATCGGAAGGTGCATTGGGATGGCAGTTTCTCTTACAAAGGGGAACAATGGCTTCTATCGGCGGAGTATGCGGGCAAAGAAATTCTGGTGAAGGAGCGATTAAATGGGGATATTCGATTGTATTATCGAGGGGAGGAGATTTCTTACTTGAACCAACAGAAAAAAGTGATTTCATTCGCCGAAAAAATCAAAAAGAAACAGACGGAAACGGCCGTCACCATTTCGCCTGTTTCGGTGGAAGTGGATACTCGTCCATTGTCCGTTTATGACACGTTCCTGCGAGGGGAAAGCTCATGAAAGAACAAATACACGAGTATTGCCACCGACTCCATTTGCCTGTCATGGCGGAACGATGGTCCGCCATGACAGAATACGCAGCTACTCATAATATACCATATTCGGAGTTTTTATTCCGCTTATTAGAGGCGGAAATCATCGAAAAACAGGAACGATCGATCCAAACGCTCATCAAACTGTCCAAACTGCCATATCGCAAGACGATCGATACGTTTGATTTTAACGCACTGCCTTCCGTGGATGAGCGCCGGATTCGAGAGCTGCTTACCTTATCGTTTATTGATCGAAAGGAGAATATTCTTTTTCTCGGTCCGCCGGGGATTGGAAAGACACATCTGGCTATTTCGATTGGAATGGAGGCGATCGCAAGAGGGTATAAAACGTATTTTATTACCGCCCATGATTTGGTCACTCAGTTAAGAAAAGCCGACCAGGAAGGAAAGCTGGAAAAAAAGCTTCGCATGTTTGTGAAGCCAACCATTCTCATTATTGATGAAATGGGGTACTTAAAATTGGACCCAAACAGCGCTCATTACTTATTTCAGGTCATCGCCCGTCGGTATGAACATGCCCCGATTATCCTCACCTCCAACAAAAGCTTTGGGGAATGGGGAGAAGTTGTGGGAGACTCGGTATTGGCGACCGCGATGTTAGATCGATTACTGCATCATTCCATCATTTTCAACCTAAAGGGGGAAAGCTATCGATTACGGGAAAAGAGGCTCCAACAAGAAAAACAGAAGGATCAATAAGGTCCTTCTGGGGAATTTTAAACCGGCGATTTTGGGGAAAAAATAATCGGCCTTGACAC
>NZ_JBVVUU010000088.1:0-2131 GCF_056032925.1 Aeribacillus sp. JST-2 | reverse complement strand
GACGGTCTGATTGACATCTAAATCCAGCTAACATGATGCAAGGTTCGTGTACAAATCACAGAAAATGGTGAAGAGACAAAGTAGGTGTCAAACTTGAATGATGAGCAGCTGCAAAAACTTGTAGAGCAAATTTCAAGCGAGTATTTTGAAAAACCATTCTGCCATAAAGCTTATTTCAATAATCGTCTTCGCACGACAGGCGGAAGGTATTTGCTAAACAATCACAATATTGAGATTAACCGAAAATATTATGAACAACACGGATTGGAAGAACTCATCGGCATTATTAAGCATGAGCTTTGCCATTACCATCTGCACATAGAAGGAAAAGGATACCGGCACCGCGATCGGGACTTTAAAGACCTTTCAAAAAAAGTAAATGCACCAAGGTTTTGCACTCCTTTAACAGATGCGCAGAATATAACAAACCGCATATATATTTATGAATGTCAAGTCTGTTCTCAGACATTTATTAGAAGGCGAAAAATCAATTTGGAACGATACGTTTGCGGAAGATGCGGTGGGAAAATTCAATTTTCACAAAAAGGTTGACTAAAGGCATAAAGATGTGGTAAATTATAAAAGCCGTCGTGATTCGGCCAAATATTTCAAAAGAAAAATATAATGAGGACTGGTTGTTGACAAACGACTTGTTGATCCTTAAAATAGTAACAGTCGTTTGATATTCCGCAGTAGCTCAGTGGTAGAGCATTCGGCTGTTAACCGAACGGTCGCAGGTTCGAATCCTGCCTGCGGAGCCATAAGGAGAAGTACCCAAGTGGCTGAAGGGGCTCCCCTGCTAAGGGAGTAGGTCGTGTAAGCGGCGCGAGGGTTCAAATCCCTCCTTCTCCGCCATTTAAAACGGCCCGTTGGTCAAGTGGTTAAGACACCGCCCTTTCACGGCGGTAACACGGGTTCGAATCCCGTACGGGTCATCATGGACTTTTGAAATAGGAAGTTGAAAAACTTCCTATTTCTAGCCTAAAGAGATAAAATGCAAATTTTATCTTTACTTTTTTGTGTGAATATGTTAAATTAATTTCCGTGACTTTTTGATGGGCTATAGCCAAGCGGTAAGGCAACGGACTTTGACTCCGTGATGCGCTGGTTCGAATCCAGCTAGCCCAGCCATTTTCTTGTTGAATTAAGTTAAGCAATTGGCGTTTGTTATTGAGCGACTTCGCTTTGAGAGCTTCAGCTTGTTTAACAGGAGAAGAACAGATGAAGCTTTATCAAAACAGATGAAACTGCCTTAACATATTTTTTCTCAAAAAACTTGTGAAAAAGATTATCTGACATAAAAACGGATCGAAAATTGGAGCCATTAGCTCAGTCGATAGAGCAACGAGCAAAGCTCCTTTGAATAGGTTGCGAGTTGTCCCGACACATCCATCATCCTTGAAAGTGCTGGAAGAGGAAGGGACATCTGACTTTTAAAAAATAATAATTGATTGATTTATTTTGAGCCATTAGCTCAGTCGGTAGAGCATCTGACTTTTAATCAGAGGGTCGGAGGTTCGAATCCTCCATGGCTCACCATTTTAAGCGGGTGTGGCGGAATTGGCAGACGCACTAGACTTAGGATCTAGCGCCTTTTGGCGTGGGGGTTCAAGTCCCTCCACCCGCATAAATGCGGTAGTGGCGGAATGGCAGACGCGCTAGGTTGAGGGCCTAGTGGGGGCGACCCCGTGGAGGTTCGAGTCCTCTCTACCGCACCAAAAAATATTGACATTTACCTGTGTTTTTGTTATTATAGTAAAGTTGCTATTTGCGCCCGTAGCTCAATTGGATAGAGCGTTTGACTACGGATCAAAAGGTTAGGGGTTCGACTCCTCTCGGGCGCGCCATAGCGGGAAGTAGCTCAGCTTGGTAGAGCACATGGTTTGGGACCATGGGGTCGCAGGTTCGAATCCTGTCTTCCCGATTTTATGAGGGCAAAAATTTTCATCTCAATAGGAAAAACAAATGTTAATGCGGGTGTAGTTTAGTGGTAAAACCTCAGCCTTCCAAGCTGATGTCGTGGGTTCGATTCCCATCACCCGCTCCAAATAACTTGATCTTTGAAAACTGAACAAAACGAAAGCGTTCCTGTTGATTCAAGAAATGAGCAGATATGAGGATAAACTTTTTT
>NZ_JBVVUU010000087.1:0-2294 GCF_056032925.1 Aeribacillus sp. JST-2 | reverse complement strand
TTGACACCCCCGAATCATACCAAGAGGGCTTTTTTTATTCAAGTCCCCGAAAAAACTTCTAACAGGAATGCTCCTTTAAGTAAGCGACAAATAAGCTCTAAAAATTTTTGAACTTACTATTTTTGTACATGTCTCATCATATTCCGTTTGCTCCACCAATTTAGCCATAAAATAGCGCTAAAGCCGAGGGCAACGATAATGATCACCCAAAATTTTGCTGCTTCCAAATTACCTGACTCCACCGCAAAATAAATAGCTAAAGGAATGGTGTCGGTGACATTCGGAATATAGCCGGCGAGCATAAGAGTGGCACCAAATTCTCCTAACGCTCGTGCAAAGGATAAAACTAAGCCAGCTAACAGTCCTGGCCATGCCAGTGGAAAAGATATCGTCCAAAACACTCTCCATTTAGATGCCCCCATTGTATATGCAGCATTTTCAATATTTGGGTCATACTGCCGAAACGCTGCAGATGCACTTTGATACATTAAAGGAAAAGACACGACGACTGCTGCGATCACAACAGCATACCAAGTGAAAACAATTTGGAAATCAAACCAATCGAGCAGTAATCGACCAATAAATCCGTTTTTACCAAATATATATAATAAACCAAAGCCTACAACTGTAGGCGGAAGCACGAGTGGCAGCAAAATAATCGCTTCTATAACACTTTTCCCTCGAAAGGAATTACGACTGATCAATCGTGCCAACAGAACCCCAGTAACAAATACGATAAACGTGGCGATTGTTGCCGTTTTTAAAGAGAGTATAAGCGGCGAGTAATTCATACTTGTCGTTCACCTTTTCATAAAGTTTCATCATTTTTCGTTGTAAATGGTTATAATTATTTTGAACTTTGGAGTAAAGGAAATGGTAAAACAAGAAGTTGAGTCATTTCCATTGAAAAAGAGCGAAACAAAACATGATATAATCAAGATTAGATATAAACTACATAGCCATCTTCTTGTTAAGAAAATAATTAATTTTATTTATATTTAAATATAAATCATTGATACAGAAGTTATCAATACATTATATCAAATTACATTTAATTACTTATAACGAATTTTTTTATGAAGGAGCAAGTAGGTATGGAAAAAAATCTTTCTTATACAACCGAGGAAGTGGCAAACATATTAAAGGTTTCAAAATTAACCGTATATGATTTAGTGAAAAAAGGGTTATTACCTGCTTATCGTGTCGGACGACAAATGCGAATTGATCCTTCCGATCTAGAAGAGTACATAAAAAAGTCAAAAGAAGAACTGCAGCCAAGCTCCGTACAGTCATCAAAAAAAGAAACATCGATTGAAACTCAAGGGTATTTGCAGCCTAGACAATTAATTATAAGCGGCCAGGATATGAGCTTAGATATTTTGGCGAACTACTTAGAAAAATCCTCGAAAAGGTTTCGACCACTTCGTTCTTATGTTGGAAGCTTAGAAAGCCTAATTTCAATGTATCAAGGATATTCAGACATTGTCAGTACACATTTAATCGAAGGAATTTCAGGTGAATATAATGTTCCGTATATCAATAAGATACTAGTGAATTTTCAGTATATCGTGATTCATTTACTAACAAGGAAGGCAGGCTTTTACGTCAAAAAGGGAAACCCGTTGAATATTAAGCATTGGGAAGATTTAAGAAGAAAAAATATAAAAATTGTAAACCGGGAAAAAGGTGCGGGTGCTCGTGTTTTACTAGATGAATGTTTGAGAAAGTATCGCATACCTGTTTCTGAAATTAACGGCTATGACAATGAGGTAACCAATCACGTAAGTGTCGCAAGTGCTGTCGCTAAAGGGGATGCAGATGTCGGGGTAGGAATTGAAAGAGGGGCTAACCTAGTTAAAGATGTCGATTTCATTCCGTTAGTTAATGAAAAGTACGATTTGGTTATTTTAAAGAACGATGAGAATAGAGAGTTAATTAGTCAAGTCCTGCAAATTTTAAGATCGGTTCACTTTCAAAACGATTTAAAAGCACTAGGAGGCTATGATTTGTCACAAACCGGGCAAGTCGTTTATGAAAGCTGAAATGGATCCAGCTAAAAGCCAGGGGTTTCTCTTAAAAACCTCTGGCTTTGTTTTATCACTTTTTGGCACTGGAATATTTGGTTTTCATGATTCGTGAGCACTGGAAATGAAAAAAAGAGAAACATAAGTATATCTTTTTCTATTATATTTAATTATAATTAAATATAATTAATTACTCAGCTTTCGCAGTCCAAAATCTTGTTTAAATGCTTGATGTAAATGGTTTTGGGAAGTACAAAATTATCATTTGAC
>NZ_JBVVUU010000086.1:0-2438 GCF_056032925.1 Aeribacillus sp. JST-2 | reverse complement strand
TCATTGACACTATGGTTCTATTGTAAGTGGGGAATTTTATTCCGGCTATATTGGGGATTTTATCATCGGCTTTAACACTTCTGCATTTTGCAATTTGAATCACCTCTCTTTATTACATCTAACTTAGAATTTAGTCAATGGAACCGGATCTTTACAGATTCTCGATTAACAGCAGCGTTAGTGGACAGGCTAATTCATCACGCCCATATCATCTCTTTTCATGGCGAGAGCTATAGACTGTCCCACGCATTGTCGAAAAGGAATTAAATGGGTGGCAAACCTCTGCATTTTTAATTGCATTTCTCTGCACTTTTCTATTGCAAAATACATTATATGACTCTAAATTATTAATATTTTTATTATAATTTTGTCATTTCTTCAATAACAAAGAGTAGAAATAGTCAGTATAATGAAATTAGAGAGGGGAATATGTATGTTTAAAGCTACTCATCCTGTCACTTGAGGAGGCTTTCGAACAAAACACATAAGTCCAGCAATGAAATAAAAGATACCAGGAATAATACCAATCCCCGCTGTAATAATTGCAACCAAGACAGCTGTCACAATGAAGATAGTACCAGCTCCTTTTGGGCGTTTATTCCCTTTAATCGTGAAAATTGCTATAATACCTAATATGATCGCAAGAATGGATGCGATTATAAACATTGTTCCCCCTGTGCTCATTATCTTAACCACTGTTTCCAAATCATCCGCCCCATTGCTTGAAAATTCTTTAAGAAATTCTTCGTTATTTCGTAGAAAGAACATAAGCCCACCTAAAGCTATCACTAGTCCGTACGACAAAATCCCTAAAATAGCCAATATTACCTCTACTATTCTTTTCATTGATACTTTATCTCCCTTACTATTTACAAAATGTTATCCAACAAGTTACTAAAAATGCTACTCAACACTACAATAGAATATGTTATATAAAATACGTGAAGATCATGAATACAAGCATTGACATCATATCAAGGTTTACCGATTTGAACCTAAATTATTTTATATGCTAATATCCCTTTTTTGAAAAAAGGTAAATGTTATCAACAAGAATATAGTGTAGTACACCGCCAAAATGATTAAGGACATTGGCAATGTTACGTCTTGGAGTATTTTTTCTTGTAGAGCATAAACTGTTAGATCCAAGTGTGGAAAGATTAAAAATTTTGCCCAGGTATATTTTTCTGCTAATAACACAATCATACCGCCAATAGTTGAGGATAGGAACAAAACAAATATTCCGATACCCACGGCCAATGCTTGGCTTTTAAACAAGGTAGATAACATGAAAGCAATCGTTATGATAATCAATAGACTTGGAATATAATACATGACCTTTAAAAAGAATTGTGTCCCCACAACAGCTAACTTTTGTTGGCCATCAAGAGTGGTTTCAAAGATTTTTGCGTTAAAATCCCCGCTCCCGAAAAGAATCAAGCCTACAATATATCCTGATATAATAAGAACAATCAATAACACTATAGAATAGAGTAATACTGAGATATACTTAGACAGAAGGATGACCCATCTTTGATGGGGTCTAATTAATAGCTGTTTGATTGTCCCTTCGGCAAATTCTGATGATACACTTGCACTGCCTACAATAACTGCAAACAGAGTGACCAACATTGTCATGCCTATCACAGTTCCATTCATAAAATGCCAATTACTTACTGCATTTGGATTTATATTTTCATCAAGATAGCGTTGCTTTTGCTCTATTTGCTCCATAATCCATTCCTTATCTTCATTTGGAGCAGCTTCCAAATCCTTTTTTAATTGGTTCAATTCGGTTTGAGTTTCCTCGCGCCAATTATCGCTCGGTTCCCCATATATTTTTTGTTGAATGATGCCTCCAATGACTCCAGCTAAAATCAGAATCAAGATGTATATCCAACTAGCCTTTTTCGCAAAAATCTTCACCATCTCATTTTTAATTAGAGAAAACACTAGTCTTTACCCTCCTACTTACCTTTGCCGGTTAATTCTAAGAAACGATCCTCAAGCGTTGTAGTTACTAGATTGATTCTATATACATTGACATTATTCTTCACTAATAGCTGATTAACTACTGCAATTGTCTCTTTGTCTATGTTAATTGAAAACTGTTGGTCACCTACTATTTTTAATTCATCGGTCAACTTATTTTCTTGGAGAAGCTGAACTGCTGTTTCTACATCACTAACCTCAAACACCACATTTTGTAATGATTGATCTTGTTCATTATGTAAGTCCATAGAAGAAACATGAATTAGTTTTCCTTGTTTAATAATGGCAAATCGGTCACACATTAATTGCATTTCTGCTATTTAGCCCCTAAATGAACTTGGACAATAAGAGTAAAAAATAATATACTGCTTAATGTACCAAGGAGGCTAAACAACATGACACGAACCAAACACTCCAAGGAGTTTAAATTACAAGTCATCAAAGAG
>NZ_JBVVUU010000085.1:0-2463 GCF_056032925.1 Aeribacillus sp. JST-2 | reverse complement strand
TGTTTAGTGCAAAATGAAAGTACAGAGTTCTGCAACAAAAAAGTGCAGAGCTTCATGGCATAAAAAAAGGCTTGCCAGCTCCTAAAATACCCTCTACTGTTTAAGGTTGTGAAGAACAAAACAGTGGAGGTAATGAAAGGATGCTAGCAATGCCTGAAATTCATCATATCAAACATTTGCGTGAAAAGAAAGGGTTATCGCTTTCCGAAATTGTCCGCAGGACGGGATTTAACTGGAGAACAGTCAAGAAATATGCGGATGGAGACATTTCGGTCAGACAAAAAATAAAGAGAAAACGGGGAATGATGGAGGAAGAAGGATACGGTCAAATCATTGATGACTGGCTGGAGGAGGACGCCAAACTGCCAAGAAAACAACGGCGGACAAGCAAGAAGATGTACGAACAATTAAAGCAGGAACATGGCTTTAAAGGGTCTTATCGAACGGTTTGCGCCTACGTTCAAAAACGAAGACCTCAGCTTAAGCTGGAGAAGGAACAGCGTTACGAGAGGCTGGAACACCCTCCGGGGGAAGCGCAGGTGGATTTCGGCACCATGTCCGTTGTGACGAAGGAGGGAAAAGAGGAAGACCGATCAATTCTGATTTTGAGCTTTCCGTACAGCAACGCCGCGTATGCGTATCCATTGCCAGCGGAAAACAGCGAATGTTTTCTTTACGGGCTCACTCAGCTGTTTCGCCAAGCCGGAGGCGTCCCGAGAAAACTCCGCATCGACAATTTGGCGGCGGCGGTGGTTTCGATCCGAAAAGGAGGCGAACGTCAATATACTGAAGCATTTGAGCGATTCCGGCTTCATTACCGGTTTGACGTACAGGCGTGCAATCCGTATAGCGGACACGAAAAAGGGAATGTCGAACGGAAAGTTTACTATACTCGTCAACACTGCTTTGTCCCTGCTCCGTTGATCAAGGGGGATGAAGAACTGGCGGAGTGGCTGCATCGCAAGATGATCGAAGATCGAGCCCGCCCCCACTATGAAAAAGGGAGAACCATTGAGGAATTATGGCAGGAAGAACAAAAGGAGTTGCTTGTCCTGCCGGAGAGAGATCTCCCGATCTTCTCCTTCCACCACGCCAATGTCAATAAATACGGGGAAGTAACGGTGGATGGGGAGGCGTTTGTGGTTCATGGGATCCCGGTCCCCAACCGTGTCCTTGTCAAAAAGGAATGGGATCGTTTCATGGTTTTGTCCCAAGAAGGGGAGGTGTACCTGGAAGCGCCAAGGCCGTACACGAAAAAGCAACGGGAGCTCCCTTGGAAGGACATTTTGGCGGAATGGGCGCAAAAGCCCCGGGTGGTGGAGTATTCGCGGTTTCGAGTTTACTTACCGGAGGCCATTAGGAAATACTTCATGGAACAACCGAAACAGACGGCATCACGCATTCGAGGGGTGCAGAAGCTGCTGGACCGGTACACCGTCTATGAGATCGCTCAGTGGCTTGACAAGTATCAACGGTGGGATTTGGCGCCCCATGAGATCGGGGTGTTGATGGAGGCGAAGCGTTCGGAGTATCCCGCGAAATGGGAAGAAGCCTATACCCCTTCCGTTTTAGTCGACTATGAAACCGATTTACATGTGTATGATCAACGTCTTTGTCCGTCAAGGGAAGGGGGAAGCCGGGCATGAAGATGGATTTAAAAGAGATTTGTAAAGCCCTGCATTTGGCGTACATCGCGGATCGATTCGAGGAGGTGGCCTACGAGACCAAGGAACAGTTTTTGCGTGATGTGTTGGCGTTGGAGCTGTCGTTCCGTCAGAAAGCAAAACAGGCTCGATTGATCAAGAAGGCGAAGTTCCGGGAGTTGAAATGGCTCAAAGATTACGAATGGTCGGATCAGATTCATTGGCCGACCACGACCTCGAAGGAAGAACTTTGCGACCTTCGCTTTTTGGAGCAAAAACAGAACGTCCTGCTTTTAGGTTCGCCGGGAACAGGAAAAACCCATCTCGCCACCGCATTAGGATTAAAAGCGTGTGAACGGGGCCATGAAGTTCGGTTTTTCCGTGTCGCCGATCTTGTCGCCCAGCTCGAAGAGGCGTTAAAAGACGGCACCCTCGGACGGCTCAAACGGCAAATCGACACATGCGAGCTGTTGATTTTGGACGAACTCGGCTATGTACCTTTCCAAAAGCAGGGATCGGAACTGCTGTTTCACATCATTGCCGATTGTTATGAACGAAAAAGTGTCATCGTGACATCGAATTTAGAGTTTGGACAGTGGAATCGAGTGTTTGGGGACAACCGCCTGACGGCAGCGCTGGTGGATCGTTTGGTCCATCACGCCCACATTCTCGCGTTTACGGGTGAGAGCTACCGCTTGCGGCATGCGCTTTCTGCCGTTCAGTCGCTCCCTTCTCACTCGGTTGAAAGGTAAATTCATTGAGCCGGCAAGCCTATGTATTTTTTCTTGCAATTCTCTGCACTTTTTGCTTGCAAAAAACA
>NZ_JBVVUU010000084.1:0-2716 GCF_056032925.1 Aeribacillus sp. JST-2 | reverse complement strand
GCTACTCTAGATTGAGTATCAATCTCGCTAACTTATTTCCGGAATTGTGTGAACATCACAGAATATGGTGATGAGACTTTATTTTTTAATTTCCTACTGTTTTGCCAGGGGATCCCCGATACGCTTCAAATTAACATTTCAGGCTAAAACGTTGTGTTGGAAAATTTTATACAGCCGTGCCAGAAATTCTCCATATTTCTGCTCCGATCATTACTGAAGCCATTCTTTTAACATAATTCCAATTTAGAATAAATATCATTCATTTTATCTATTTTACTTATAGATTGTCCCCGTGTAAACTCTTACATAAAAAAGGGGAGGGAGGATTTGTTGATAAACAAAAGGATGAATTCCTGTGTTGGAGGCATTAATCGTTATTTGCTGCTTTGACAGAAAAAACCTTTTCATCTTTTCGAAAAGACGATAAAAAACTTGACCATTTACCACAATACCCTTTGGGCGACCATTGGGGCTCATTTTGTTGCTGGAAAATAAACAAATCAACAAATAAAATTTTTGAACAACAATTTTTTCTGGAGAATTAGATGTGGAACTTGTTTCCCTATAAATTTAGCGGAACGAATGCGTGTTGAAGGACTCTGCCGATGGAATTATACTTTAACGTTTGAGAGAAAGTTTTTGCGTTTCGCTTGGTGCTTGCTTTACGAAGCAAGAAAGGGCGAATAAAGAAAACGATTATAGGTCAATGAAGAAGTAACAGTTGAGCAGAAAAATTTTAGAGAAAACGCTTCCAAAAGAGAGCAAAAAAAGGAAGGGAGAAGACAATGATGAAAACAATCACTTCTTTTTTCGATCGGATGGTGCAACGCTATTTGCCGGATGCATTACTATTTGCTATTATTTTAACTTTTCTTGTATATTTGTTGGGCATCTTGCTTACAGATAGCAGCCCGATTGAAATGATTTCCCATTGGGGGAGCGGTTTTTGGGACTTGTTGGCTTTTACAATGCAAATGGCTCTTGTGGTTGTAACTGGATATATTTTGGCAAACACTCCGATTATTAAAAAGATATTGGTTAAATTGAGTGCTTTGGCCCACACTCCTGCTCAAGCGGTATTGCTTGTTACCTTCGTATCATTAATTGCATGCCTAATCAACTACGGATTTGGCCTTGTTATCGGGGCGCTGTTTGCAATACATGTTGCAAAACGGGTGCCAACGGTAGATTATCGAATTTTAATTGCTAGTGCTTACAGCGGTTTTCTTGTATGGCATGGTGGTTTTTCTGCTTCAATACCATTAACAATTGCAACACCAGGTCATTTTTTAGAGGAATCGATGGGAGTTATCCCGGTAACCGAAACCCTATTTAGCCCTTCTAATCTCTTTATTATTGCTGCATTGCTGATTACCTTGCCGCTATTTAATCGTTATTTGCTTAAAAGTACAGAACCGCTAAAAAGCAAGGAGGCAACGAAAAGGATTGTACCCGAAGATGAATTGCCATATGAGGATGTGAAACCGACTACCCCAGCAGAAAAACTGGAAAATAGCCAGATTGTTTCCCTTCTAATCGGATTGATGGGGTTAGCATTCATTGTTTATCATTTTGTCGTCAACGGATTTGACTTGAACATTAATATCGTAAACTTCATTTTCCTCTTCCTCGGAATTCTCCTTCATAAGACACCTAAAAGATTTTTGGATACTGTTACAAATGGGGTGAAAAATGCAGGTGGAATCATTATACAATTTCCGTTTTACGCAGGAATTATGGGGATGATGATCGCATCTGGTTTATCCGAACAAATCTCATTATGGTTTGTCAGTATAGCTTCGGAAAACACATTGCCATTTATCTCCTTTTTAAGTGCAGGTATTATAAATATTTTTGTTCCCTCTGGAGGCGGACAATGGGCGGTACAAGGTCCAATTATGATTGAAGCAGCTTTGGAACTTGGTGCAGATACTGCCAAAACTGCAATGGGTGTTGCCTGGGGGGATGCATGGACGAACATGATTCAACCGTTTTGGGCACTGCCGACATTGGCGATCGCTGGCCTTAACATTCGAGATATAATGGGTTTTTGCGTGATGATCCTCATATTCAGTTTTATTCCAATATCAGTTGGGTTCTTGCTATTTTAGGCAGGGTTCCTCTATTGCTTGGCAAACCGCCAACCATTAGGCACAGGGGTTGCAGTTCATATCGGCGATCTCTCTTTCACTTGCGTTTCGAGGATTTGATTGAGGATTTGTTCCAGCAGCTCGGCTAATCCCTCATCTCTAGTGAATAACCGTGCAAAAGTTCATTTTGGGTAATATGATGGCGAACCATTGTTGCATTTCTTCTTATATTTAGTGTTTTGTCCACTGTTTATTTACAAAAAGAGAAGCAACATGGTTCTTTTTGCACCAATATACGGACTTAACACAAACTGACACATCTCAAGATAAATATTACCTATAAAAAATAATCTAACAAACGCATAATTTATCAAATTATTTTAGTTGTATTTTCATCGGAAATACTTGGTAAAATATAAATAAACGTATCTTCATAGCGAATACTTTTATACGGTCATATGGACATCTGTTCAAGCGAAGAAGTGTTCTATTTTAATAAAAGTCCTGCGGTAATATGTCAAGGTGAAAAATCATAGAAATTGGAAATTCCCTTGTCCGATGATCCGAAAAAAGGCAATACTGAAGAAACCCAGTATTGGTACATGTAATAAACTGGGTCTAAAGGT
>NZ_JBVVUU010000083.1:0-2850 GCF_056032925.1 Aeribacillus sp. JST-2 | reverse complement strand
ACCTTTAGACCCAGTTTATTACATGTACCAATACTGGGTTTCTTCAGTATTGCCTTTTTTCGGATCATCGGACAAGGGAATTTCCAATTTCTATGATTTTTCACCTTGACATATTACCGCAGGACTTTTATTCTAAACGCAAAAAAACAATTTCGTTTTTTTCTCCATTATAACAAGCATGGAATTGTTGTGACTACCGTGTTTCTTGCATATAGGAAATCAGCGCTTTTTCAGCAGCTTGCAACACTTTATCTAAAGGCTGGTCGGCATCAATAATGTTTATTCTATTCGGAAACATATTGATAACTTTTTCATATCCTTCCCTCACTTTTCGATGAAAATCAATCTTTTCAAGGTCAAGGCGATTGATCTCTCTTCTGTTATTTTTTGAAATTCTCTCCAACCCCTTTTCAGGTGAAATATCGAAGTAAAGCGTGAGATCAGGCATTAACCCATTGATGGCAAAGCGATTGATTTTCAGCACCTCTTCAATCCCAAGCCCTCTTGCGTAACCTTGATAGGCTAAAGAGCTGTCAACAAAACGGTCGCAAAGCACAATGCTTCCTTTATAAAGAGCTGGAATGACTTTTTCAACAAGATGCTGTCTTCTGGCTGCGGCATAAAGAAGTGCTTCTGTCCGCGCATCCATTTCCGTATGTTCAGGGTGCAGGATAATCTCACGAATTTTTTCGCTGATCACAATGCCGCCCGGTTCTCGAGTGGCTACAACAGATTTCCCGGATTTTTCAAGTTTTTCCGCCAATTTGTTTAAAATGGTTGTTTTCCCTGCTCCTTCGGGACCTTCAAATGTTATGAATATTCCTTTCACCTTCATCACCTTTTGATAAATATCGAAATAAGACCCTCATGCAATTTTTCTCCGCCTTGAAATTTTGCGTGAAGCTTAAGGAGAGTTTTCAAACTTTCAATATGATATTTCGTAATTCGTTCCCCTTTCATAATCAACGGAATTCCCGGTGGATATGGAATAATTAGCTCGGAAGCAACCTCACCTTCCGCATTTGCCAACGGCACAAACATGGATGAATGATCAGCCATTTTCTTAAAAGGAATGGACAATTTGCTGAAAAGGTCAACATGTACTTCTTGTAAAATGTCGTCTGTTTTGACAAATTGGGCAAGTTTTAATTGATCATTGACCATTTCAAAGCGGCTCGTTTCAAAACTGCAACAGCCTAACGGCAGCACAAACAAAACATTTAACGGATCGGCAAGTTCAGGGTATATGGCCGCCTTTTCAAAATACCGAATTAATTCATAGCCAGATAGGCCGTTTTTTGAACGTATTGTTAATTTTAAGGGATCTGTGTCCAAGAACGGATCTTTCGACGTCACGATATCAATATTTTCAAGCCTTTGAAAAATCTTAACAAAATCCTGAACACATTGATATATTTCATCCTCCCTCTCCATAATAGATTGAAGATATGCCCTGGCAATATCAAGGGAAGCCATAACCAAATAAGAAGGGCTGCTTGTTTGCAGCATGTGAAGGTAGCGTGTAACCTTTTCCTCATTCACCAAAGAGCTGTTGAAATGCAAAAATGAACCCATTGTCATCGCCGGCAATGTTTTATGAGCTGATTGAACAACGACATCCGCTCCGGCGGAAATAGCTGATGGAGGAAATAAAGAACTTGAAATAAAGTGAGCTCCATGTGCTTCATCGACTAATACCGGTATTTTATGAGAATGCGCAAATGCAACCAGCTCACCTAATTTTTTATAGGTCAGCCCATAATATGTGGGACTTGTCAGTATTATCGCTTTTACTTGCGGATACTTTTGATATGCCTTTTTAACCGTTTCAATTGATACATAAGAAGGAACTTGATAGTCTTGATCAATATTAGGGGCCAAAAAAACAGGTTCCGCCCCTGCCAATTCCAACCCGTGCATTACAGACTTATGGCAATTTCTCTGAACAAACACAACGTCTCCCTCTTGGCAGCTGGCAAGAATCATCGCCAAATTCCCGACAGTTGATCCATTAACTAAAAAATAGGTAGACGCTACGCCATACAACTCTGCTGCGAGTTGCTGTGCTTCCTTTATAATCCCTTGGGGTGCATATAAGTCATCTAAATGAGACAGCTCTGTCGCATCAAGCTGAAGGGCTTTTGAAAAGTAAGGGAAGTGAAGTTCATCATAAAGAGAGCCATACTTGTGGCCGGGAACATGAAAGGAGAGGGGATCTAATTGATGGTGTTTAACAAGCGCATCATATATAGGCGTGCGGAAATTTCGCATATAACATTCAACGTCCTTTATCACTTTTTTTCTATTTTTCTATTATATCAAAAAGAAAAAACTTGACCGATTCCCTTTTTACAGCCAAGTTCAAGAATATATTTTAGGATTTGCCGCTTTTTTTAATTTTTCAATAAAATATTGATATTTTGGATCATTTGTGTTGGTTTGTACGATTTCATTTTCACAGTTTAAGCAAATAAAACTATGATACAAATGGAAGCCTTTCGTTTTATGTTCTTCGCAAATTATACACGTCTCCCCATATAATTTATCATTATGTGCAGTCATTTCAGCTCCACCTCCATCACCAGTATGTCCAAAAACAGCAAATATATTCAAAATTTTAAATTTCTTTTTTATTCCATCCTAAGTCCATACTGGAGGGGATGTGCTTGCAAATTAAAAGTTATTATATATACAAAAAAGAGCAGCTTTTTGTTTAGCTGCTCTTTCCTTCTTTTTGCCTGGCAGCGTCCTACTCTCGCAAGGGACAACCCCTTACTACCATCGGCGCTGAAGAGCTTAACTTCCGTGTTCGGGATGGGAACGGGTGTGACCTCTTCGCCATCGCCACCA
>NZ_JBVVUU010000082.1:0-2886 GCF_056032925.1 Aeribacillus sp. JST-2 | reverse complement strand
ACGTGGAGCAACTGCGGGAAGAGCAAAACCTCGGAATAGTCGATTGGATGACAACTATTTATGAATAAGGCATTTCTTTTTTGAGGTGTTTTGCCAAATCAACAATATTAATCTAACTCAATGAAACATTTATCTTGGAATTTTTGTTGAAAAATGGTTGACAATCTAACCATTAGCAGCCTTTTATATATGAATTTTACATGTAAGAAGGAGGAACAAAGTGATGGATGTCATTAATACGAGTCACTTAACGAGGAAATACGGGAAGCAATATGCGGTGAAAAACGTCAATTTAAACGTAAAAGAAGGCTCCATTTACGGATTTTTAGGTCCGAATGGAGCAGGAAAAAGCACAACTATTCGTATGCTTCTCGGACTGATCAAACCGACTAAAGGGAGTGTCAAAATATTCGGAAAAGATTTAGCAAAACATCGTATGGAGATTTTAAGTAAAGTCGGGTCGTTAGTGGAGACCCCTTCGTATTACGGTCATTTAACGGGATATGAGAATTTGGAAGCCGCCCGCAGGCTACTAGGTGTACCAGAAAAACGAATAGCTGAAGTACTAAACATCGTCCGACTGACAAAAGCAGCAGATAAAAAGGTTAAACAATATTCACTAGGAATGAAGCAACGCCTAGGGATTGCAACCGCTTTACTCGTACAACCTAAGCTCCTTATTTTAGATGAGCCGACAAACGGCCTTGATCCAGCAGGGATTCAAGAAATACGTGAGCTGATTAAAACGATGCCGAAACAACACAATATGACGATCATCGTTTCAAGCCATTTACTAGGTGAAATTGAACAAATGGCCGATCAAGTAGGCATCATCAATAAAGGCGAATTAATTTTCCAAGATTCCATCAATGTACTAAAAGAGAAAAGTAAACCAGCTTTGCACATTGGCGTCGATCAGGCAGAAAAAGCAGTTGCCTTCCTGAAAGAACAAGGTTACTATGCAAAGCTTGCGGGCACTAGATTAGTCATGGAGGACACAGATCCTGAACTTGTAGGTAAAATCAATTATGCACTTGTTTCCGAAGGGTTCTGGGTGTACAGATTGGAAGAAGTGAAACGATCATTAGAAGATATTTTTATCGAACTTACGGGGGTGGGTGAATCCGTATGATGAGCAAAGTAATAGCTTCCGAAATGGTCAAATACAAGCGGACATGGCTTTGGCTGCTTCCGTTGATCATACCATTCATTATAATTATTGCAAATGCTTTAAATATCTTTTTACGCTTTGACACAATTGTTCAACAAGTAGAACAGGATAGCATGACTATGTGGGACCCAATATGGATCTTTAGCTTTTTCCTCATACTCCTAGCCATTCCCTTAGAAGTAACACTCATCACATCAATCATTGCAAATGTAGAACATCAAGGTAACAGCTGGAAATCTATTTTTTCAATGCCAGTTTCACGATTTCACATATACGTCAACAAATTTGCATTGTCAACGGTTCTCACGATCATTTCAGGATTAATTTTAACAGTAGGAATTGTTTGCTTAGGCATGCTGCTTGGAAATGAATCTTTTCCTTGGACGTATATTCTCGGATTTTCCCTTCTTCCATTCTTGGCTGCTGTTCCACTTATTGCTTTGCAGTTATGGCTAGCGCTTATCTTTCAAAACCAAGCGATCCCGATCACGATTGGATCATTGGGAATTTTACTAGCAATACTTGGGGGCCAGCTGCCGTTAGGAAGATGGTTACCCTGGTCATTTTATGTGCAAGTGCTACCCTCGCCTAACCAGGAGATGGCTAGCTTGCCATGGGACATTGTCGGCACTAGCTTTATCATAGGTTTTATGATTCTTCTGGTTGGATTTATTCATTTTAGAAAAAAAGAATTCGTATAAGGAGGAAGAACTATGTTCTCCAACATTTTATCAGTTGAGCTTTTAAAAACGAAACGATCGGTTCTTTGGCCTCTAGCCCTTCTCGTCCCAAGTTTATCCATCTTCCTAGGGGTCGGAAATTTCCTTGTTAACGCAAGGGAATTCATCGGTCCAGATGATAATTTATGGGTTGAAGCATGGTCACAAGTTGTAATTTTTTACGGAATGATCTTTCTTCCCACTCTTGTTGGAATCTATGCCGTTACCATATGCAGGTTTGATCATTTAACAGGGGGATGGAAACAAATTTTAAGCTTTCCCATTTCACGCATCAAGCTTTATTTCGCTAAATTATTTATTTTATATTTACTGTTGGCCGTTACCCAGCTATCCTTAGTCGGTCAATATATTTTCATTGGTCACATCGTTGATCTCTCGGGAACGTTTGTATTAAAAGATTTTGTATTATATGGCCTATTTGGCTGGCTAGCTTCTCTACCGCTCGCTTCATTACAGCTATGGTTGGCCTTTAATTGGAGAAGCTTCGGACTCCCTCTTACAGTAAACATTGCCTTGACGATCCCGGTCTTAATGGTTAGTCAGACTCCGTATGCCTTTTACTATCCGTGGGCTCAGCCCTCGATGATGATGTCTCCAGCCTATGAACTTTTTAGACCTTCCTACGAAGAATTGTTCTCAGTATTTAGCGTATTACTTATTCTTTTTACTACCTTAGGGTTGCTCCACTTTAGAAGAAAAGAATTTGAGTAAGCTCGAGTTTTACTTGTGAATATACATCTCAGTTGAAATCGAGTAGGAGGGAGTGACTAACTCCCGACCTCTTACACCACCGTACGTACGGTTCCGTATACGGCGGTTCAATCAAATAAATGACGCTTTTCACCATATTTACTGTACAGGCTTTTCAGCCCTTAGCTACTCCAGTAAGAGTTGCCAACGGATTAACCCCCGAGTTTTGGACATAGTTACTCTTAGTCTATCTTTTTCTTAAAATAGCTCTCTTTTTCTTGATTA
>NZ_JBVVUU010000081.1:0-3113 GCF_056032925.1 Aeribacillus sp. JST-2 | reverse complement strand
TGGCAAGCCTTTTTTTATGCCATGAAGCTCTGCACTTTTTTGTTGCAGAACTCTGTACTTTCATTTTGCACTAAACAGCAACCAAATCAATACATACAGTGATACTAAAATCGTTAGGTCTATTTGGCATGCGAAAATCTTTTTTTTTGGCGGAAGGGGTACCCCTTCCGCCAAAAAAAGATTAATTATCTCAAATAACTATTGATAAACCTCTTGACTAATCGTAAGAAAGGGGCTGTCCAAAAAGTCAGTTACCCTGACTTTTTGGACAGCCCCGTCTTTAAATTTATGCATTGTGTAACACATTTTTTGCAGCTTCGCTATTTGGCATTATCTTTAATATTTCTTGAGCAATTGCTTTAGCTTCTTCTTTACTAATTAACTTTTCTGGAATGTCATGGAATAACAACAAATGTTCTTTCAAGCTAACATCTTCAGGGCTTAATTCAACTGCTCTTTTAGCATGGTATAATGCACTTGCGTAAGCGTCTGGTAAATGGCACAATGCAGTACTTAATAACTCTGAAGCTAAGTAATGATAATATGCAGTCTCATTATTATTTATCAAATAACAGACAAATGAATAAGCACTTATACTCTCTTCATCAAATCCTAATTCAAGAACAACTTGCTCTAAAGTATTTCTATCTTCATTCTCAATATATTCTTTTGCTTTTTGAAAATCACCCGATGTTATTAATTGCTTTATCTTTTCCTTCATAGTTATTTCACCCACGCATCAGATATTCTTATTGTTCCATCAGGTAGTTTTTTGTATGTCACCTGTACCAATTGTCCATTAACCATTTTAGCTCTAGAAGAAACAGATTTATAAGGTATATCTGCACCATTATGCATTACATCGATGATAATTTCTTTTATTTTTCCCCAATTCTTATCAGGCACAAGTTTTTCCCATTGATGATTAGATTTTTTACTTCCATTTATAATATGCTTTATCTGATTACTGTTAAGTTTCCCTATTGCATCATGTACTTTAGAAGAAGGCAATGGCTTAACTTTACCCGTACCCTTAGTGCCAAGTTCAACGCCATCGTTGCCTGCTTTACCTCCGCCTAGATTTAACCCCGTCTTCTCACTTAGATAAGCTCGAACTTTATTCTCCAATCCATTGGTGTTTTCGGGCGGAACCTTAACGTTCTCAATCCCTTCCATGGCCAATCCCATTTGCCGGTCAGGGATTGTATTTTTCAGATTGGTCAGGGCGTTGTCTACGAACCGGGCAGTTTTCAGTGCACTGTTTGCGCTTTTGTTTTTCAAATGGTGCGGGATTTCTTTTGCCCATGCTTTGGCACTTATGATGCGGGCCGATATGCTGTTTTCCGCATGGACAACCAGATCGAAGGCACGTTGTGATCTTTGGTGCAATCCAGCTTTCAAGCTTGTAAATAGCTTGGGATCCATTGCTTCTCGTAGAAGCGCGAAACGGGCGGCGCTGCTGAATCTAGAAAGCGCGCTGACGCCAGGAACGATATCCAATGGAGCGAGGACACCACGGAATACTCTTTCGCCTGTTTCTAACTCCCTCCCTGAAATCCAGTCTTTTCCGGAAACGGTCGAGCTTAATTCCAGTGTACCATAAGCTGCCCCCAATGCCATCCCTGCCGGCGGACAAATAAATGAGACGCCGACAATCACGGCAAGCGCCGCTATTTGTCCCCAGAATTCTTTGTTCAACTGTTTGTCTTTGATCGATTCATACTGAAAAGCATGGGAATTCAATGTCGTCTGTATATATTCTTTTTTCGAAAAGTCCTGGTGGGGATTCAGTTCTTTCCATGAGACGTATTCCCGTTCCATCAGCCTGGCATAGTAGTTGCTGCCAATGAACAGATCTTCTAGTCCAACTTCCGCTTTCGGCACATCGATTGTTTGTTGTGTGCCGTATGCTCCCGGAGCGACGATTGTTTCTTTAACACCGATGTGGTTTTTCGTCTTGATCTCTGATATGGATAAGTTGCGCATCGCTTCCACAAAAGCATCGATCTCTTGATAAAACGGATCATCGATGGTGCGGTCAACAATCTCTCCGACACGGCTGCTAAAGCGGTACAAGACGAGATAATCTTCATATAATTGTTGATATTGTTTTTTTCGGTCTGTGTGGATGAAAGAGATGACACCGTCTGTGTCATATTTGGCAATGTCTGCTTGAACGTCTTCGAGAAGATCGTTTAGATCTTTTAATTTGTCAATCATGCCTTTTCCCCATACACCGAGACCAACTAGATCGCCAATACCTTTCTTCGTCTTTTCCCATTCAGAAGGGATATACTTGACATCCACTGCCTTCATGCCTCCGATTGAAACGTAATGGATTCCAACATGTGGAACAGCTTTCTGTTTCATTATAAGAGAAAATATGAAACTTTTGGTAAACAGGAAGAAAAAAAGGGAATTTTAAGTAAAAACTACCAATCATTTATCAGATCATGTTCTTATTTTAGATCGTAGGAACCGATCGAATAGACCTAAACCAATTTTTCCTGAATGAAACGTTAAAAATATGGTCTCACTCTCAATTGAATGAGAAGGGAATGAGCCGGATGTTTACTTTATTAAAACAGATGGATCAGGTAAAATGGTTGATACAACATGGATTTCATTGTCGGCAGGCAAACTTTGAAATCTGTTTTAAACGGAAATAAAAAAGAGTCGTCGACCCCCAATCGTGCAAAAATCCCCGGGGATCGACGACTCTTTCAACTCTTTATTGAGCGCAAGCAAATCAACAGTCGGTTAAATGTTTATCCCCACTTTCTCGCCACGAGAAAGCTTTCTCTCGTGTTTTAAAGTGTACTCGTATTAGTGGCTTTAGTCGCTTTACCATGCATTGCGGCCAAACTCGTTGTAGGTGAACCATTATGAGCTCTGAATTAAAATGTTGATAAAAACATACTTACATTCTCTTGTAATCTCACTTTATTATTTGTTATAGCTGTTAGATTGAAAATAGAAAAACCTTGAAAGGCATATAGCCAGTCAAGGTTTTCAATTTATTGCTAAATACCTTATATCACTAGCATTGCAGTAATTAAATCTGATGATTCAAAATACTAAGAATGTTCAATTTTTTATTGATTTCGAAACAA
>NZ_JBVVUU010000080.1:0-3453 GCF_056032925.1 Aeribacillus sp. JST-2 | reverse complement strand
TGAAGAAGCTATTATGTGTTAGCGAAATTTAAAGAAAACGCGAGAATTTTGAAGAAAATTAAAGTTTATAGAGGGAGATGTTATAGTTACTTGAGTGATTATTTAGATTAATTTCTCTAGGGGTATACTCTTGGTAGGATTTTATCCTCATATCACATTTCTTTTGTAATTTTACAATAAAGTTAAAAAATGACTCTTCGTAATTTTCCCTCATCCAATTAAAGTGATTATTCTGCAGATATCCATCCAAGTCTTCTGAGGAGGTAACTGGAAGTGCTAAATATTTAATTAATCTTTTTAGTCCAAACCAATCTCTTGCACCACTCACTTTGATATCCCGTGAAACAAACCCAATTGTAGCCATACCAGTTCTTTCTTCAGAATATACAGGCTTAGCAGTTTCAAAATCTATTAACCTAACAGTTAAATCATCTGTTACTATTACATTTGCGGGTTGCAAATCATTCATAGCTACTCCATTTTTATGTATATTATCTATTAAGGTGAAAAGTTGTAATAGTATGTCTTTAACTTTTTCTGTATATATTTTAATATTATTCCTAGTCCCAATAAAAGGGAAATTTTGTGCAGTCCATTGTCTTAAGTCTTGTCCCTCAATGTATTCTTCAACTAAAAAGCAATGTTCCCATTCTTGGAAATAGTCAATCAAATCAACAACACCAGGTATATCTTTAAGTTTTATTAATGCCTCATATTCAATTTTTTGTCTTGCTATAGCATCTTGGGCCGCCCCATCTAAACCAGCATTTGGTCTAGCTTCCTTTATAATAACTTTCATTTTGTCCTTTTTCCTGGTCGCTAAATATACCCCACCAGCGTTACTATAATTAATTGCATTTTCAATATCGTATTTTTCTAAATTTCCTTCCTGTATTTTTTCTTTTTCAACGTATTTATTTATAGAATTAAGATAATCATCAAAATCTTTTACGAAATCTGGAACATGATAAAAGGGAGTTCTTTGATCTTTAATTAAATTTCCTTCCAAATCTCTAATACAATGCTCTCCATTTTCATTTAATATAGCTTCAAATCCTCCATATCTATAGAATACATTACTATCTTTCCATCTCTTATCATTTAGAATATACGGTCCTTTTTTGAAATCCTTGGTTGCGTCTGAAATAATATCTAACAATTCAACAAAATGTTTGTTATTGATAGGATATATTGTTATAAATTTCCCAGAAGAAGCACGATTAGCGTCCTTTGCATTCATTCGAAGAAAACTATCTCTATCCTTAAGATGTTTAAACGTTACCTTTTGTTCAATACATATATGAGCAACCCTCTCTAGTAAACTTTGTGATTCTTCCAAAGTTGCAGTTACGTGGATTTTCCAACCCTGCTCTGGAAGGATTAATCCCTTAACTTGATAATGTTTCCAAACTGAGTCTTCTTCTGAAATAATTGTATATGTATCAGGCACTCCTTTTAGTTCATATTCTGTATCTCTTTCTATTACCTTCATTTTACTGAAGTATTCTGACCCTGGTTTCATATATTGATGATAAAGCATATTTCCGTTCATAGTCTCCCTCCTTTTCTATTAACAACAAGAAATAACAGATTAATTTATTAATCTGAAATTATACTATAGATGAATCTTCTACCTACTTGATGTACTAATCACATAGTCTAAAATTCTTTCTTTCGATAAATAATTACAGCAATTAAATATGAGAGAGTAAATACAGTAATACCAAGTACTATAAATAAAATCGGAACTAATAAAGACGAATCTATGGATAACGGTAATTTGTCTATTAAATCTTCTACTAAGAATTTGATTCCATAATAAACAAATAGACCTACAAATCCTCCTCCAAGTACAAATGCATCAGATTTGTCTGCACCAAAGATATAGAGGAACGGGTATATAAGCGCACCTGCTAAAAGAACTACGAAAATTCCAGAAGAAATAATATTAATTATGCCATTTATTTGTGTTTCAAAAATTAGATCATATGTATAAATAACAATATATGAAAGAAATGCTCCGATAATCACAACCGATAAGTAAAAAATATAGTGACTTCGGACAATATTAGACCTACTAACCGGTAAGGTAAGTACATATTTATCATAACCAGACTTACTCTCTATTTTTATAACTTCAAGTGAAGGCAAAGTCATTAATAATATAATTAACATAGCGGCCACACCACTTACCATAGGCCCTGCAAAAAATAAAAGTACACCAGAAATCAATAATGCGAGACCTACATATGCAAAAATACTTCGATAAACTAGGTAATAGTTTGTCAATAATAGACCTTTCACTTAAATTTCACTCCCTGTTAGTTAGTAAGAGACTAAGTTCTTCCATTGAAATCTTTTTAGAGCTAAGGTCCTTTGGCAATTCCATTTTATTTGATACAAGTATTCTAGAATAAGAACCATAGTCCCTTTTTGCAACAACTATATTTCTATTTAGTAAAGATAATCGTTCCTTTTTGATATCAACAATTGCAAATTTTTCAAGAATCTTGTCCTTTCTCTCATTTAATAAAATTTCACCATTTTTGATAAAAACAATATGACTAGCAATTTTCTCAATATCACTCATAATATGAGAAGAAAGTAATATCCCACCACTACTCTCTCTCACAAAGCTTTTTAACTCACCTAAGACTTGTTCTCTTGATGAGGGATCAAGCCCTCCTGTTGCCTCATCTAGTAATAGTAGTTTTGCATTATGTGACAGTGCAACAGCTATAGAAAGTTTCATTGACATCCCACGAGAAAATTTATATATTTGTTTATCTTCGGGGAGAGAAAAAGAATTAACCAATCGGAAAAAATCATCTTGATTCCAAGTATTAAATATTCTCAAAAAAACTTTATTTAGTTGTTTGATTGTTAGGTGCGCCGGTAAATTCATAGCATCGAACACAACTCCAATTTTTTCCTTCATCTTAGGCTGTTTATGTATATTTTCTTTGCCAAAGATTTTAATTCTACCTGAATCCTGAGAAACTAGACCTAGTATTGTTTTAAATGTAGTAGATTTACCTGCACCATTATCACCAATAAAGCCAACTATTGATCCTGACGGAACATTGAATGTAACATTTTTTAAAACAACTTTATTGCCATATCGCTTTGTAATATTTTGAACATCTAATAAGTACGACATTTTCTCACTCCAACATATTATCTTAGTATATATATGTATTCTACTTACACCCGTTAAATCATTTATTTTTTCAAAAATTATCTTTCTATTCAGAATAATAATGTAGAATAATACATTTTAAAAGGGGCTTTTGAATCGTTTTGTTTTTTTATTAGGTCTAAGAGCCTATGTTTTTACTTATTTTTGTTTGTACATCCAAGGTTATGAAAATAATATAGGAGCATTCCTGTTAGAAGTTTTTTCGGGGACTTGAATAAAAAAAGCCCTCTTGGTATGATTCGGGGGTGTCAATC
>NZ_JBVVUU010000079.1:0-3679 GCF_056032925.1 Aeribacillus sp. JST-2 | reverse complement strand
TATCGGTTTCTTTTTTTCATGGTATCATTATAACTTATTTATCACGCTCATGTGTCTCACCTTATGGGAGCATTATAAGTTGTCGTGAATAACCAATATCGTGTGGCAAAAATGCAAAAATAAAATTCGCCACAAAAAGGTGGAATCAAGAGCGACGATAGAATGAATTGATTTTCTATATGGACAAAAAAGATGGAAAAATGAGCGCAAGCGCCGCATGAATAATGGGATTTAGAGTCAAAATTCAAGAAGGAAGCCGAAAACATTAAGCGTTATTGAAACTTATTACAAATTTATGATATTTTCCTGTTCCTTTATATAAAACTCTACTGTCGCTCCACCTTTTTCGTTATTATAAGCCAAAATCTCTCCACCAAAATTGTTAACAATTTTTTTCGAGATATAAAGGCCTAAACCGATATGATTTTTGTATTGTTCATCTTGATAAAATGCCTCGAACAACATGGACGCATCCTTTTGTTTAAATCCGATTCCTGTATCCATACATTTAAAGAAAATTTTATTGCTCTCATCACCTAGTTCATCATGTACCTCAAGTTTAATTTCTCCATTCGTTGTAAATCTCAGGCTGTTATATAAAATATTATCTAAGACCCTCATTAACATTGACTCATCAAGTAAATAAAATTGTTTACTTAAATTGATATCAAACTTAATATCTAAGTTCCTTTTATTATAGGCCACTGCTGATATTTCTTGCTTTTTCTCTATAAGCATTTTATTCAAATCCAATTTCTTAATATTTAATAAAAAATTCGCCTTTTCTACTTTATATAACAGCGATAAATTATCTGTAAGCATGACCATCTTATTACAATTATTACGAATAATATCTAGATGGGGAATGATATCAAGATCATCATGGTTCTTCAAATCAGCAATCAAATCCATTTGTCCTTGGATCACCGTTAAAGGGGTTCTTATGTCATGGGCAATTGATGACATCATCATCTTGCGTTCATCATCTAACTTTGATAGATTTTCAATGGTTTCTTTCAGTGCGTTGATCATTGTATTAAAAGAATTTTGTATTTTGATAAATTCCCCTCTTTTAAGCCCGTGCACCTGAAAGTCAAAATCACCATTCGAAATCTTCTCTGCAGCCTGAAGCAATACTTTGATATTATTAAATAATGACTTATATAGTTTAGATGTAAATAAAATCAAATAAATAATAAAAAATATTAACGGCGAGATCAGCAGCAAAATATAAATCAATACCACTCCGGGATTATCCTTTATATTATTAATTAAGAACCCAAAAGGAGCCTTTATGACATAGACAGCTTGGATAGAGTTATTATGCTGAACAGGTACATATCTATAAACATACTTTCCTTTTACAATCTCATGATTTATGACTTTGCTGAAATTTATTTTATTTTCTACAACCCCCTTATCCCCATACATATGATTACCGTTGATATCCAAAACTTCACCTTGGATGTTTTCATGATAGGACTTTAAATCAATTAATTGTCCTTTTAAAATTGATGATGAATTTTCTTCGATCTTTTTTTCAATTAAATCTATATACTTAACATAATAGTTAGACGGTTTGATGGTATTGTTGTTTGTTATCACAAATATCAACAGAAATAAGCATATATATGTGATAAGCGTTGATATAAAGGTTGATAGGAAGACCTTAACAACCAATAAATAAAAATCTCTTTTTATCGTTTTATCCTTTTTCATATGTCACATCCCATTTATATCCTAATCCATATAGCGTTTTAATATAAGAATGTTCCGGATCTAAAGAGCGAATTTTCTTTCTAATATTTTTGATACTCTCTGTAACTGTTTCTAATTGACTTTCTGAATCGAATCCCCATACGCTTTCAAAAATTCTTTCTTTAGAAAAAACCATATTCTTATTCAACATTAATAGTTTAATGATTTCATACTCTTTTTTTGTTAAATGTAATTTAACACCTTTACAAAAAATTTCATTAGCTAAAAGATCTATAGTAATATTTTTAGAGCTTAGAAGATGCCTTTCATTCGATCTTATTCGCTCTTCTCGTCTTAAATGGCAATCTATTCTAGCCTTTAATTCCTTTAAGCTAAAGGGTTTACTAATATAGTCATCTCCACCTACTGAAAGAGCTTGAATCTTATCTTCTTCTAACGTTTTTGCACTTACAAATATGATAGGACAATCCAAACTGTCACGGATCATGCTACACAATTCCATTCCATCAATGCCTTCCATCATAATATCCAATATAATTAAATCAAAATTATTATTGATAATCTGCAATGCCTCATTCCCGCTATGAACAGTTTCAACAAAGTAATTATAAAGCTCTAGGTATTGTTTTATTGTAAGGCAAATATCTTCATTATCATCAACCACTAAGATTCTCTTTTTTTTATTCATTATCCCCACCACCTATATGAATTCTTGGAATAATTCGGGACAATATAAAAAATAATGATGTAACCGAATAGAAACTCGAAGTTATCTGTCTTAATGGCAAATAACAACATTCCATTCCCTATATAAATTGAGAATCTAAAGTTTTTCTAATGTTTTTGGAAATTTTTTTATTGCAATTGAAAAGTGCAGAAAAATGCAATGAACATGCGAATGTTTGCTGCCATATTAATTCCTTTTAATATCACACGAAGACAGCAAATGTTAGGTAAACTCACATATCAAAATATTTTAAAATTTCAAAGAGTTTTTAGAGGTTTTTTAGGAGTGAAGGAAACGATTTTAAAAAAAGTGAATCTAATGGAAGAATGGTTAAGATAATTATTGTTGCGGATGCATCGAAATAAGAAAAATTACTTGTCGACGTTTTATGAAGACGGGGAAATATAAATTAGGGATGGAGGCAGCTTGTTTAAAACAAAGACCTTGATGCTATAATCAAACCTCTTGTAAAGTGCAAAATAAAAATTCAGAGTTTTGCAAAGAAATACACAGGTCTGAACTGTCGCCAAGTGCAAACAATGATCCGAAATGAGGATCGAAGGAAGCGAATTCCCTCCCTTTCGCTGATCATACCTTTAGTCCCTCAACACTCTCTCAGCAAGTTGGACAGATGACTGGCGCCATACCCAACTACTCTTTCAACAAATGACAGATTTTTCTTCCGTCAAATCCAGCATGCGCAATTTCTGTTACGCTCAGTCCTTTTTCAGCCACTTTCGCACTTCCTCTTCCGCAAGTCCAGTAAGATCGGCAATGTCTTTCGCCGCCATTCCTTTCGCCGACATATGCCGGATCATGTTCTTCCGTTCTTCTTCCCGTCCTTCCTTTAATCCTTCTTCCCGTCCTTGCTTTATCCCTTTTTCCAACCCTTCCTCCATCCCAGCGCGCCGCTCGCCCAGAAGGTTGGACAATTGATCCCGCAGCCATTTCAGCCGCATTTCATATGCGTAGCGATTTTCCGGACTGACGCTTAGCTTCTCCCACTCTTCCAACGCTTCGCGAATTTCTTGCTCGTTCATCGCCAACACCTCCAGTTCATTGAGAATTGTCTCATCAATTTCTCGTTTTCGGGCATCCACCGCCGACAGCATCATCAACCAGGGCCACTCCGAAGATCGTTTGATCTCACGTCTGTATTTCTTCCATTTTACCATAAATTGTGATACATCAATGGCGTGAAATTCAAGATGCGCGCTCCAAAGAAATTGTTCT
>NZ_JBVVUU010000078.1:0-3924 GCF_056032925.1 Aeribacillus sp. JST-2 | reverse complement strand
GTCAAATGATAATTTTGTACTTCCCAAAACCATTTACATCAAGCATTTAAACAAGATTTTGGACTGCGAAAGCTGAGAAAGTAACATATGATTTTATCGGGGAAGAAGCGATGAATTCTTTCAGCAAGTTAGATGAAGACAAAATCCAAGCCTTTAATGACTATGTTCTTTCCCCTTTTAAACCGGAAGAAGAAAAATGGCTTCAAGAGGCGATGGATTATTACGCAATCAAAACCGGCCTGTATCAACCAATTGATGAGCATAACGAAGAAAACGCTGATTTTTGCAGAAAGAAAAGCGAGTGAGGATAACCCCCCTTTCCTTATAAAAGGCTTTAAAGCCACCATTGCACCGGAAGATGCGATCTAAAGTGCAAGAGGTACGTCAATTTATTTTAAAAGCGGTTTACACCATTTTACAACTGCGCAAGCAACGGAAAAGCCCTGACAACAACGTCAGGGCTTTTTGCTAAAAAAGCGGAAGACGGGACTCGAACCCGCGACCCCCACCTTGGCAAGGTGGTGTTCTACCACTGAACTACTTCCGCAAAATGGTGAGCCATGGAGGATTCGAACCTCCGACCCTCTGATTAAAAGTCAGATGCTCTACCGACTGAGCTAATGGCTCAAAAATTACATCAACACTTATTGTCAGATGTCCCTTCCTCTTCCAGCTCTTTCAGGGAATGATGGATGCGTCGGGACAACTCGCAGCCTATCCATGGAAGCTTTGCTCGTTGCTCTACCAACTGAGCTAATGGCTTAAAATCAATCAATTCTTTTTTAAAAGCCAGATAGACACTTCCTCCCCAATTCTTTCGTGAATGCCGTGCGATAGGTTGTTTCACAAAGCTTTAAGCGAGTTCTACCAACTAGGCCGAGGTTTCATTTAAAAAATAAAATGGCTGGGCTAGCTGGATTCGAACCAGCGCATCACGGAGTCAAAGTCCGTTGCCTTACCGCTTGGCTATAGCCCAACAAAAACAATTTATGTACAATACATATTATTCCAGTAAAAAACCGCATTATTCAATAAAGTTCGGTATTTTTCAGCAAAGATGGTGGAGGGGGACGGATTCGAACCGCCGAACCCTGAGGGAGCGGATTTACAGTCCGCCGCGTTTAGCCACTTCGCTACCCCTCCAAAGTAAATGCCGGCGAGAGGAATCGAACCCCCAACCTACTGATTACAAGTCAGTTGCTCTACCAATTGAGCTACACCGGCATGTTTATTAATTTTTGAATCTTTACCGTCTCTGCTTATTGACCTTGCAACATTCCATATATTGGGCTTACCAGCTGGAAAAATGGTGGAGGATGACGGGATCGAACCGCCGACCCCTTGCTTGTAAGGCAAGTGCTCTCCCAGCTGAGCTAATCCTCCATGGTGACCCGTACGGGATTCGAACCCGTGTTACCGCCGTGAAAGGGCGGTGTCTTAACCACTTGACCAACGGGCCAATAACATCATTGATAAAAAAGACAAATCAAATTATATATAATAATTCACTTCTTGTCAATTGCAACAACGATTTTCCGCTAGCATGTTTTTTATCAATCAATCAACGAATGTTAGTATAAAGAAAAAATGGTTCGTTGTCAATATACCGAAAATGAAGAGTTTCCTGGTGGAGATTTTTTGGTTGCTCCGTTCAAAGCATGATCTCCTCCATTTTTACATCAAAAAAATGAGGGGAATTTTTTGAAAAGGTCTCGCGAAGTTCACGTCGATACCAACAAATAACTTCATAGGGGTCAACCTCCTTTCATTTAGGATCAGGGGAAGGACTCTTAGCGCACTTGCCGATCAATCACCCTCGCGTATGAAAACTTACCATGAGCTGCCTCGAAGCTGCCACTTCCAGCATGGGTTGCCAGAGGGAACAGCCTGCGGGTTAGAAGTTCAAACAAAAGCTGGAGAAACAGACTTAAAAAGTAGTCAAAGCTACAGGAGAGAGAAGGATTTCCCCAAATGATCCTTAAGACCATTATCTAGGGACATCGCGAAAAGTCCACCCCTAAAATGAAATTTTTTAGGCCCAGAAGGAAAGATTGGCTTTTTTTCAGATTTACCTCTACTTATTCTACCTAAGCAGCTTTCCCTCTATGATGAAACAAAAAAGAAGTGTATCCAAATGAAAAGGAATGGGAAGCTTTTATCAATAGGTTTGTAAGACTTTACCGTATATATGGTTTAAATGACGCAAGCGACGAAGAATTTTATAGAGGAAAAGTTGCCATGAGAATTGGATATCCTGTTGGATTACAAGATTTATATAATACTAACAATCGGGATGCTACGTACAAAGAGTTTAATTTTGAGATTCTTCCTACTCCTGTTTATTCAGATCATCCAAATATGACATTTGTCAAAGTAGATAGCAAACTTAATGATTTCAAGTCAATCAAAAATTAAAGATATTGCATGGAGGGTTTTAAGATTTGTTATGAGTAAAGAGTATGCTTTACAGGGAATAATGCATGAAACTGCATTTTTGGGGGATTTTATGACTTATCAAGATAAAGATACTATAAGTGTTTATCAAAAAAATGACAAATATTAACAAAAACTTCTTTACTAGTGGAGAAGGTCCTCTTGTAAATGATACAATATCATATAAGGATTATGTTTATTTACAAAAGTTAAACAGCGAGTATTTTTACAAAATGTTAGAAGGTGAACTCTCTGTTAAAAATGCAATCACAATGATTAAAAAGCGGGCTAAAAAGCATTTTGATTAGGATTTTGAAATATTTTTTCTTTATTTGAGGATAAACTAAATTTATTAAAGTAATTTATTTTCTTTGGGAGCGATGGACTTAAAAAATATTTCCTATTACTTATTCCGTTAACTTTGCTTATTCCAAGACAATTGACTACCTATCCTATAAAAGGTCAGTTGTTGGAAAACACCGTCAACATTTGCTTAATGACTTTTCTTCTTTATATATTGATAAAAAAAATGAATGCAAAAAATATTTTGGATGTTCTTGTCTTAACAGGTTTTACTCATATTTCTTTGCCCTTTACAGTGAGGCGGTATGGATACCTATCTCATATATGTTTAACAACAAGTTTTTAGGGCATAGCATCTTTTCTGAACCTTATTAGTCCTATCCACTAAATATCATTCCTCTTAGGAGCATATTTCAAACAATAGAAATGAACCCACATGCGCTATATCAAGTAGTAGGAAATTTACTAATGCTTATTCCATTTGCTTTTGCTGTCATGTATTTTGGTTTAACTAATAACTCGAAAAAAGTTATCTTATATTTTGGACTATGTTCCATAGCAATTGAACTATTTCAATTTTTACAAAGCTATATTGCTTCTTACTTTCATTCAGATGTAAGAAGAACCGATGTAGATGATATCATTTTAAATACCATAGGTGGTATTATTGGAGTGATTGCTTATAAAATATGGACAAAATTATATTGCTTTATCCAAAAAAACAAACACCAAGCCATGAAGCCTTAAATTTTTTCTTTAGAGAGAATATTGCCTTTGAAATCCATTTAGATGTATTTATATTATCATGTATATAGCAAACAATTGAGGCGAAAATAACAAAATAAATGACCAAATGATTTCAAAGTTTTGTCGACATAATTAAAAATAAAAAAAAACGCTTACCACCTTTTCGTGAAAAGCGAATAATAATATCAACATCTTTCACCAAAGCTTCCAGCCGGGCTTGAACCGGCGACCTCTTCCTTACCATGGAAGTGCTCTACCAACTGAGCTATGGAAGCATGGCTCCGCAGGCAGGATTCGAACCTGCGACCGTTCGGTTAACAGCCGAATGCTCTACCACTGAGCTACTGCGGAATGATTGAAATAGTTTGCCTGGCAGCGTCCTACTCTCGCAAGGGACAACCCCTTACTACCATCGGCGCTGAAGAGCTTAACTTCCGTGTT
>NZ_JBVVUU010000077.1:0-4055 GCF_056032925.1 Aeribacillus sp. JST-2 | reverse complement strand
CTAATCAAGGAATCGGGTTCATGTCTCCTTTTTTGTTCGGATGTAAATTTATGTTAGTGAATTTGCTCATCTACAGTTGATAATAAAGGATGTCTTTAATAACCTTTTTCAAACATTCTTTCGGCGATTCAAGACACTGTTCCAAACATTGTTCGATGACACGCAAATAATCCTCATAAAACTTGGAAACCAAATATTCCAATAAGCCGTTTTTTCCTTTAAAATAATAGGAAATGTGAGCAATATTCGCGTTTGCCTTTTCGGCGATTTCTCTAATCGATGTTCCAGCAAAGCCTTTCGTATTAAAAAGAAAAATGGCTGCATCGACAATGTTTTCTTTTGTGGCAGCGCCTGTATGTCGCATTAAAAGGACAACTCCTTTTCCTAGAGGCTTCCAATAAAGCGAAAAGCTTTGCTATATACTTCCATGTTTCAAAATGTTTTTCCTGCTGGAATTTCTCGACAAAGTTCGTCTTTCCTTTTCAACATCTAAAAAAGAAAGTAGGGTTATAATGTTTTCCATTCAAAAATACAATGGCACTAAAGAAAAAAATTATCAGCTTGTTTTAAAACAACTTGGTTCGCTTTTGGAAGGCGAAAAAAACGTTATTGCGAACCTTGCCAATGCTTCTGCCTTGTTAAATCAGTTTTTAACAGATGTGAACTGGGTGGGATTTTACCTGAAAGATGGGGAAGAACTCGTCCTCGGTCCTTTCCAAGGCCTTCCTGCTTGCGTCCGCATTCCAATTGGGAAAGGAGTTTGTGGTACAGCTGCAAAAAATAAAACAAGTTTGATTGTCGCTGATGTAAACAAATTTCCAGGACACATTGCTTGCGATGCCCGGTCACAATCGGAATTGGTGGTTCCGCTGTTAAAAGACGGTGAAGTTATTGGCGTGTTGGACATTGATAGTCCAGTTCAAAATCGTTTTGATGAAATCGACCAGAAATATTTGGAACAATTTACGGAAATGATAACGGCTCATCTTTCATTCGAAAACAAAAAGAGGCTGTTCTGATTGGAAATGCGAAGAGAAATAAGTGCAAGAAACAGCCTCTCTAACAAATATCTTGAATAATCGTTTGATTTTTGCCATTGTTTTTTGCCCGATAAAGCGCATCATCTGCACGTTTAAAAAGTTTTTGCGCTGAATCCTTTCCTCGTTGAATATCCCAATAAGATACTCCGCATGAAACAGTCGCCGGCGGGTTTGTAGATTTTTGAACAGCTCGAACAAGCCTGTTGGCTATGCGGTTGCCGTTTTCAATGTCCATACCAGGGAGATAAACGGCAAGCTCCTCCCCTCCCCACCTGGCGCAGATGTCTTCCTCCCGAACGTTTTGTTTAAGCGTTTTGGCAATTTGAACAAGCACTTCATCACCTTTTTGATGTCCAAACGTGTCATTAATGGTTTTAAAATTGTCAACATCTACTAAAATAAAAACACCTCTTTGATCTTTTTGGAATGATTTCTGAATGGATTCATCCAGATAAGTCCTCGTATACAGTTTTGTTAACTGGTCGGTAATGACAAGCGTTTCCAATTCTTCGCGCAGTTTTGAGTTAATAAGGGCAAGTGTGGAATGAGAAACGAGCGACTCCATTAATTTAAACATATCAAACGTGAAGGCATACGGTTCTTTCCCTAAGACTACCGCAAATCCGATAATTTTTTCCTTGTTGTTCATTGGAATTGCCATAACAGATTTGTAGGGGATTTTTTTGGATAAAACATTTGTAAGATCGCCAATAAAAACACCTTTTTTTTCCGTAATGCTTTCCACAATCCATTCGATGTACAATTCAGATTCACTTGTATGGAAAAAATCTGTGCTTTCAGGGAGCATGCTCCATTTTTGATTATCATCGATCAAAAGAAAAGCAGCCTCATCTGCAGCAAACGAGTGAATCATCCGTTTGACCATATAGCGGATCGTATCGGATATTCTTAAATTTTTATTGATTTCGTGCGTCGTTTCATTAATTAACTGCAAATCGTTCACATGCTTTTGCGATTGCTCATATAGTTTTGCATTTTCTAACGCCTTTCCCCCAGCTTTGCCCACTTTTTCAATAATGGGCATTTCACTCAAAATGGTTCCGTCTTGAAACGTTACATCAAGTTCAATCAATCCGTAAACTCCTTGTCTCCCAGCTATTGGAACATAAAAAAAGTGCCCTTCTTCTTTTTTGCATCCAAAAATTTCTCCTTTCAGAAAGGCAGTCATTGCCATCTCATTGGCATTTAACTCTTCTTCCAAAGATTTAACGGGAATTTCATTTTCCAATTGATTTTCATTCGGAAGAATAAGCCGGCAAAGGACTTCGGGATAAACGGATTTAATCGTATAATACAATTTCTTGAGCACTTCTTCTTCCTTCATGATGGAATAGAGCTGATCGGTCATTAAAAACAATTGGTTGTATTTTTCTTTAATCATTTGCTGCTTATGCAATTTTTTTCCGTAAAAAAACACCTCGGAGCACGTTTCATATATTTTTTCAAACCAATCTGGAGGCTGGCCGGCAAAATCTTTCATTCCTTTAATTTCTATCAAAATTTTTTGAAAATCGCCTTTTGGTTTGAATAACCATATGGATCCGTTTTCTTTGTGGACAATGAAGTTCTCATCGTGATTGAACTGAAACGCTTTTGATATGCTATCTGATCCAGGGCTGCTCGAATATCGGTATGTATAAAGATTTTCACCGATACGCTGCCAAATAACCGTTTCATCAACTCCCAACGTTTCTTGCAAAATTCGCAGCATAGAATGAACAAATTTATCAAAATCCACGATCTCTTCATAGTCCAAAAGAAAGTGGAATAAACCGGTTTTCAATTTTTCAATTACATAGTTTGACATGTTCCACCTCCTGCAATCTGCTCTTATTCATTAATGTTTTAGCACTAGTCTTATTATAACATGAAGAACAATCTTTTCATCAAATAAATGGGATATTTTTCTCATATATGGGAATATAAAGGGTAATATAGCAGGTTTATTTGTTTGACTTTTTTCATACCTTCAAAGTTATTATCACCTTGACACAAATCATTGAAAATCATATAATATTGCTTTGTAAAATATAGCAGCCTTTTGATTCGACAATTATGACTTCATTTTGTTCCTCAAATCCATGAGGTGTATCGTGTAACTCTCTGCTGCTGGAGCGAAGATACATGAAAACAAAATGTGCATAATTGAGAGAATCAGTCTGTTTGTATTTTACAATCGAAAATACAAAAGGAGGAGCAATATGTCTCGTTATACAGGTCCTACATGGAAAATTTCCCGCCGTTTAGGCATTTCTTTGAGCGGAACAGGAAAAGAGCTTGAAAAACGTCCGTATGCGCCGGGGCAGCATGGTCCAGGGCAACGGAAGAAACTTTCCGAATACGGCTTGCAATTGCAAGAAAAACAAAAATTGCGCCATATGTATGGTGTGAACGAACGCCAATTCCGCAACACGTTCGTAAAAGCCGGAAAAATGCCTGGCATCCACGGCGAAAACTTCATGATCCTTTTAGAGTCACGTTTAGATAACATTGTTTATCGTCTTGGCTTGGCTCGCACCCGCCGTCAAGCGCGCCAATTGGTCAACCACGGACATATTTTAGTGGATGGAAGCCGTGTAAACATTCCATCTTACCAAGTAAAACCAGGCCAAACCATTTCTGTCCGGGAAAAATCCCGCAACCTTCAAATCATTAAAGAAGCGGTTGAATTAAACAACTTTGTTCCTGAATATTTAACATTTGATCCGGAAAAACTTGAAGGAACATACACTCGTCTGCCTGAACGCTCTGAACTGCCTGCGGAAATCAACGAATCGCTCATCGTTGAGTTCTACTCTCGTTAATTAATATGCTTTGTAAATAGCATATTCAAAAACCCTAGAAACCTTGATAAATCAATGTGAAGTGACCCAGTAAAATGGGACAAGGAAAAAACACCTCCTGAATCGAATGTATCACTTACTTCGATTTGTGGAGGTGTTTGTCTTATGGGGACAAGAGTTCATTATCCAGAGGAGATCAAGTGGAAAGCTA
>NZ_JBVVUU010000076.1:0-4469 GCF_056032925.1 Aeribacillus sp. JST-2 | reverse complement strand
GTCAAATGATAATTTTGTACTTCCCAAAACCATTTACATCAAGCATTTAAACAAGATTTTGGACTGCGAAAGCTGAGTTAATAATTAATGGAAATTAAATTTGACCGTAATAAATGGTTCAGAGAAGAGGGGCTTTTGAATCCTTTTTATGTTATCCATGATAATAAAGAGCCAATATTGTAACAGGTTCGGAAGTAATATTTAATAATGAAAGTGATGCCCTTGATAACTTTATAAAAAGGCTTATAACAGTAAAGTTGTTATTTTAAGATTAGCAAGAACAATAAGGTATTTAAGTAATAGAAACATAAAATATTTTCTGTCAATAAATGTGGTAGAGCATAAAATTTTTTAATAGAGGGATCGACAGAATTTTTGAAGGGCTGTCCAGAAAGTCAAATCGCCATTGAAAACAAAAAATCATAAACACCGATATATCAACTTTTCTAAAACATTAATGGGGGTGTCAATAAGCCGTAAAAACGACTTATTAGACACCCCTTTTTTCCATAAATAGACAATCCTATCAAATTACCGAGGTGAATAAACATGATCAGAAAAGGCCGTTTCGCCACTTATAAGGGAAAAGAATATGAAATGACTCGTAATATGGATGGAAATCTAATAATAATAAGTAGGATCCAGAATCGTTAAAGTTGGGATTTGTGGATAAATATAATAGAGAGTTCCTGAATGGAAATTTAAAGGTTACTTTGCTCCAAAAGATGGGGCTGAATTGTATGAAGTAATCAATGGAAAAGAATTTTTACGCGCTATATATGATGAAGACGTTGGTAGATTTGTTCCGATACAATAATTACTGGAGGGATTATTTTGAAAAAAGGATTATATGCCAAATATAAAGGTGAGGACTATAAGGCTAGATTAATAGAGAATAAAGTTAGGTTAATTAGCTATAATGCAACAAATTTAGATAAGGGGTTTAACGAAAAAAAATATCCAGATAATTATGACATTAGTAATCTCCCTAGAGTGTATATTAAAGAAGTTGAACAGAATGAGATAGAAGATATTTATGAAATAGAACTTATTGGAGTGATTGATGGACTAGAGGTGCAAATATTAAATGAAAATGTTAATGAATATCTTGTTGCTACATCTGATGTTACAATAGGAGTTGAGTTAGATCTAGACAGAAAAGATCGAGATACATTTATGGATTGGGTGCCAAAAAGTAGAGTTAAAACTATAACACATAAGAAATCAGTCATACTCTGATTTTCACAAGGTGGGAATTTACTAAACATCGAGTAGGAGGCTAATGAATTAGAAGTGCCGCAGCATTTGAAAATCGGCGCAGCAAACGGTGCGTTGCAAGTCGGCCGATTCGTAGACAACGCCATAACAAATCTGAAAAATGCGATCCCTGACCGGCAAATGGGATTCGCCATGGAAGGGGTTGGGGATGTTAAGGTTCCGGCGGAAAATACGCATGCGGTGGAAAACAAAATCCGGGCATACTTGAGCAAGGTCGATGGGGTGAATTTGGAGGACATAAAAGAAATTAAAGATAATTCAAAAGGTTTAAGTCCAGGTGATAAAGCGAAAATTGAAAAATGGATGTATCCACCCAGTGAGGAAAAGTACCTTAAATATAAAGATGTATATGATAATCCAAAATATTATAATCAAGAAACTGGAGAAGTAATATGGCCTCCAAATGATGGATTCGCAGAAGAACCGGTTGACACAATCCTGAAAGAAGGAATGTTAATAGATAGATATGGAGAACCAACTGGAGGCTTCTTTTCTCCAAAGGGTGTTCCGTATGAAGAGAGAGCGCTCGCATTGCATAGTGACGAAGCAAACTATTACGTTTATAGAGTATTGGAAGACTTTAGTGTTAAATCTGGTAAAGCTGCGCCTTGGTTTGGCAGACCAGGCGGGGGAACACAATTTGTAAAATACCATGAAAATGGGAAACCTTATACAATTAATGAATTAATTGAAGAAGATTTAATTGAACTTGTTTCTGTAAGGAAGTGGAGTCCATGATGAATGTGCTTGAACTCTTAAAGAAGGATCCTAATCTTTTTATCGTTGAAAATGATAACCAATCGTTAAAAGAAGTTTCTGTCTATCAAAAAAATTATGATAAAGACAATGTGTATTTCGATATGTCTATAAGATGTAAAACTGATATTGTCAACAAAAAAATGAGATTATATGAAGTCCAAAGAAATAAAGAATTTTTGATTGGACAATATGCCGATTCGGAATTTGGCCAATTGGCATTTTATATAGTTGTGTATAGTTACTTTAATCAAGATAAACCAAGTAATAGCGTAAGAAAAATGCTGCGAAATATAGGAGAAGATGTTAATAAAGCAAATAAAATCCTTGAAGATCATATAGGGAAAAATTATTTTTCTTTGTATAGAAAAGAAATTGGAAAAATAAATATTGATAAAATAAATGACGATCGTTGTGATGTTTTTTACTTGTCTCTTGAGAATAATATAATCCCAATTGTCCGAAACAAAAGATTGACAAGTGCATTTGTGATAATTTATAATTATGGCTTTTATTTAAAGCAATTTGACTCCTTAATGAAAAAGATCATTTCACATTACAATTTAAAATTAAAGAAAGAAGAAACAGAAGAATTAAAGAGATTGTATTTAAAAAAATAATTACAGCGGTGATAGTTACGAAACTGATTTAATTTATCATAAACACTAAAATAGATGATGTATAAAATTTTGTGTAAGCAAATTTCTAGATAAATAAAAATAGGTAGGGTATTCTCAGATTTGCGACCAAACAAATTGAGAAAGGATGACCCTACCTATGTCTAGTAGTATACCTAACTCTGACTTCGCAAATCAACTAGAAAATATGATTCGTGAGTTTGTCAAAGAAAAATTAGAGCTCATCATGAAAGAAGAAATCAAAAACTTTCTAGAAGTAGAACAGAAGGAGGTTCATAACTCCAGAAATGGGTATTACACCCGTTCTTTGGATACTAAGTATGGAAAAATTGATCAGCTTTATGTTCCACGAGATCGAAATGGGGATTTTCAAACCCAACTATTTGAACCTTATCAACGCCGCGATGGTTGGCTCGAAGAAGCGATTATTAAAATGTACCAAAGTGGGATGAGCACTCGAGAAATCGGTAAATTTATCGAACGAATTCTTGGTTCTAGTTACTCCCCAACCACGATAAGCAATATTACAGATGCGACGATAGAAGACATTCGAAAATGGCAACAACGTCCACTTAATAAGCGTTATTCTGTCCTTTACCTAGATGGCTTATATATAAAAGTCCGTCGTGATACGTATGCGAAGGAAGTCATTTATATCGTCCTTGGAGTCAATGAAGATGGCTATCGAGAAATATTAGGCTTCTATGTTGGAGGTCAAGAAAGCGCTCTTGGATGGCAAGAAATTCTTCAAGATTTATATCAGCGTGGAGTAAAAGAAGTATTACTTGGCGTGTTTGATGGTCTTAATGGCTTAGAAGAAGCTTTTAAATCTGTCTATCCAAAAGCCGATGTACAACGATGTGTCGTGCACAAAGTCAGAAATATATTAAATAAAGTCAGAAAGAAAGACCAAATAGAAGTGGCAGAAGATTTAAAGCTCATTTATCGTGCCACGACAAAAGAAGCAGCGATACAAGCATTTCATGAATTCGAGAAAAAGTGGTCCAAAAAATACGCAAGAGAAGTACAATCATGGGAAAAAGATTTAGACGTTTTACTCACGTTTATGAAATATCCACTAAGCATACGAAGTGTCATATACACGACAAACGCGATCGAAAGAACCATTAAAGACATACGTAAACGACTAAAGACGATGAACAGTCTTTCAAGTATAGAAGCTGCGGAGAAAATCACGTACTTGACCATTCAAGACTATAACGAAAAATGGTCGAATAGAAAATTACGAGGTTTTTCAAACGCCTATCAAGCCCTACAAGAAATGTTCGAAGAAAGATACTAAAATTTGTAAGTATGTAAGGATATATGAAAGGACGTGCGTTTCCCACTAGGAGACTGAATATTCAGTCTCCTAGTGGGAAACAGATAAATGAATTTATTATCAAATACAGCATAATCTGAGGATACTCTATAGAACCTTACACAAAATTCTTGACGTTACCATTCTAACAAAATCTTTAAATTGGGATATTAAATCTTTTACACATTGTTCGCTTTTATATTCTTTGTTTCCGTTCTTAACAATATCTAATCTCATATAAATCTGTTTTAATACAGTTTTAGCCTCATCTTCTGTCAAAGAATCAATACTTTTTAAAACTTCATCATATTGCTTTACCGCATTTTCATCGGCTAATTTATTTTCAAACATCATACTCCTCCCTCTATAAATGTTGATATATCAACGGTTGTAGCCGTCTCAGGGGTGTCAAAAAAATATTTTTCGACAAAGTTTCTAACATTATTTCTTAAATATGTGTATATCTTACATTGACG
>NZ_JBVVUU010000075.1:0-4656 GCF_056032925.1 Aeribacillus sp. JST-2 | reverse complement strand
CGATAAAAAAAGTGGATAACTATTGGTATAATCACCTTTAGTTATCCACATGTAGTGAAATGGTGTCAAACTTGAGTCAAGATGAATTATCTAGTATAAGACAACGCCTAGAAGCATTAGGTGTCGATTTCAATAAATTCGAAACGTCTACATCACCTAGTGTGAAAAGTATACATATCCCTGTAAAAACGTACCGAAAAATTGAATCTACGGATTTTAATAATGATTTCAATCGTTTATTACAACTGGCTGATCAACGGTTGAGTGATGCCGGCATCGATTTAAAACGAGATCCTTTATTACAAATTATCAGCCAAAATGAATTAAAACAGAGTCAAGATGATTACTTAAAAAATTTCGGAAATATCGAATGGACAAAATCTGACTACCTTATTGTTTTGATTGCTGGGCTTGTTGCAACCCTTCTTGATATTTTTTTAGTGAAAATTCCAACTGATACTAACTTTTTAGGTAATATGCAAGAAGGTTCTCCAATCACAAAGTGGATTAAGGAGAAATCTTCAGAAATTCACAAATCATTTTTTGAGGATTTGGAAAAGAAAGCGAAAGTGGTCTTTGATGCTTCAACTGACGTTTCTCTTGATCAAGAAGTTGCCGGTTTAAATCCACATTTTCATCGACTTATGAGTTTTGGGCACGATCCCATTCTTGGTTTTATTTTTGGAGTTATTGATGTTATGAAAGGAACCGGGACATTTGTAGATAAGTATGGAAATCTTATTGTTGCTAAAAATAATGGATACTCACCGGAAAGTAATTTTTTCATCGCAATCATTAAAGTATTTCTTCATTTACTTTCTGATATTTTTACAAAGGCAGGGATTCAACCGCCGTTTTTCACACTTGTTCAGCTTATTAAAGCTAAATCTCCATTTGTACTTGGTCCTTCTGGTGAAAAGGTTAGTTGGACCGATGTTGCTCGCTATATGTACAAGCATGGATATGATTTTCGTCATTTTTTAACTACGGGCATTGTACCAGCATCAGTTGATATTATTATCCGTTTATACTGGTACGCTTCAAAAATGTTTTCTGATGATCCAGAAACCCACTTTCCAAAAGCAAAGCTAGCATCTTTGTTAATGCTGGGTCACTCTATTGCTTTATCTGGAAATTTTATAAAAACAGGGTTGATTTACCATATGAATCCCCTTGCACTTAATTGGTCACAAATTCTTCGCATGGTTCCAATCGTTATTTCTTATATAAAAGAAAAAATTGAGAGAGATAAGAAGATACGTAAATCTATAGATAAGGAATGGATATTATTGTATAAGGGGATCTAGGCTATGGTTATTCAATGACAAGGAAATGTTTTAAAAATAAAAAACGAAAAAGCAATTGTAAGAAATATCCAAATAGCGAAATCGTGATAGAAAATGTCAATAATATCACCAAAAACATCTAAAGTTACATTCTCATTAGCCCCCTAATGAATTTGGACACTCGATAAGGTGTTTTTTATAATCGAAGTGACCAATGAAGGGGACTTTTGATGTACATGAAACGAAGAAAACATTCGAAGGAATTTAAGCTACAAGTAGTGAAAGAAGCATTAGAAGTTGGAAATAAAGCATTGGTAGCTAGAAGATACGAGCTTAGCCCGAATCTCGTGCAAAGATGGGTGAAGGCATACGAAGAAGGACAGCTAGGACAAGAAACAGTTACCCATTCCTCTTCAGCTGAAATCAAAAGGCTGGAGGAAGAAAATGAACAGCTCAAGAAGCTATTAGGGGAAAAAGATTTAGAAATCGCGATTTTGCGTGATTTGATAAAAAAGAAGAACCCTCACTTACTGAAAAATTGGAAGTAGCCGAGCAGTGGAGCGAGAAAGGATATCCGATTACAAAAGTATTGGAGATTCTAGAAATGAATCGCTCAACCTACTATTTTTACGGAAATGAAAGAGTTTTATAAAAATATTTTTAAAGTAGAACCACATAATGCATAATGAAGGAATATTTTCATCTAATTTCAAGATATATCGTTAATTTCTTTGTTTCATTACTAAATATATCCTCTCCTATCTTTTGATAGGGGAGCTTTGTTTTGCGTGCTTATGGTTTTAATTTCCAAGGACTTTTTATTGTTTTTCGTATCATTGAGGTATTTCCTTTAAAAATTAAACAACTATTTTTTAACACTGATATCTATCCCGCTCCTATTATTTTTACCAAAGGGAGCGGGATTTTTTGTTCTATCACTATTGTTATATTTTTGATAGGAAAGAAAAGGAGAGGGAGAAGTTTAAATCCATTCTTTGCAGAAAAGCCATCAAATCAAAAATCACTTCCTGCAGCAAGAACTACCCCTAACCCCAAAAAAGTAAAAAACGCGTAAGGTTCGCTCCGATAAAACTCACGAATAGAGAACAGAACGCGTACTGTTGCGTAAAGATAAACAAATATAACTGTTGTAATGCCGGCAATTGTTCCAACTGATATAACTCCTGCAACAAAATTTTGTCCGACTGCATGAAACGTAAATTTGTAAATACCTTGATATTTCAAAAATTTTTAATTAAAATTTAATTGTAAATATTGTATATTATGTATATGGTGTATATGTAATACATATACAGTTAAAAGAGGTTTTTCTATGAAAATAATACTTAAAAACAGTTCCGAACAACCTTTATACCAACAAATAAAAGATCAAATTAAGGGTGCCATTCTCCGTCAAGAATTAAAAGAAGGAGAAAAACTACCTTCCATTCGTTCACTAGCAAATGATTTGCATGTTAGTGTTCTTACAACGAAAAGAGTATATGAAGAGTTAGAGAAAGAAGGCTTTATTATAACTATTGTAGGAAAGGGGTCATTTGTAGCGTCTGAAAACATGGAAATGTTATTGGAATCTAAAAGGCATCTGGTGGAAAAAAAGCTCTCAGAAGTGTGGCAAATGGCTAGAACTCTTGGAATAAATAAAGAAGAACTTTACTCAATGATGGATATCATTTTTGAAGAGGATGATGAATGATGAAAGCCGTTTTAGAGGTAAATAACTTAAAAAAAGAGTTAGGTAGTTTCAGCTTAGAACAATTAACTTTTTCACTAAAGGAAGGCTGCATAACAGGATTCATCGGTGTAAATGGTTCTGGGAAAACAACAACAATTAAAACCATTCTTGGACTTTATCCCAAAGATGACGGTAGCATTAAATTTTTTGGTAAAGATATGGAAAAAAATGAATGCGAAATAAAAAATCGCATTGGTGTAGTTTTAGACGAAGGCTATTTTTATGAAGAGATGACATTGAAAGAAATGAAGAGTATTATTGCCCCAGCATATACGAATTGGGATGAATCTGTTTTCTTAAACTACATAAATCGTTTCAATTTAAAATTAAACCAGAAAATTGCCACTTTATCGAAAGGTATGCGTATGAAATTTGCTATTACTTTAGCTCTATCTCACCATGCGGATTTATTAATAATGGATGAACCAACAAGTGGGCTTGATCCATTAATTCGTAATGAGTTAATGGAAATACTTTTAGATTTCATGGAGGAAGAGGGGAAAAGTGTTTTCTTTTCTACTCATATTACGTCTGATTTAGAGAAAGTAGCTGATATGCTTATTTTAATCGACAATGGCAAAATCGTATTCAATGAAAGTAAAGACGAACTATTAGAAAGACACGCTTTGATAAAAGGGGATAATCGTTTAATAAATGAACACTCGACTAAATTATTTTTAAGATTACGTCAAACACCATTTGGATTCGAAGGAATTACCAATAAAGTAGATCAAGTATGTGAGCAAATGAAAGATATTATTATAGAAAGACCCTCCATTGAAGATGTAATGTTGGCTTATGTAAAGGAGAGATAAAATTGTTGCTTCATCTCGTTAAAAAAGATTTAATTTTAGCAAAAAAGTATCTATTGGTTATGCTTATTTTTGCAATTGTAGCACCTATATTTAACAATTCAAAATTAGGATTAAGTAACGGCAGCTTTATAAGTTTTCTTACTACTGTTTTATTTGTGGAATATATTTTGTTTAATATGATTTCGTTTCAAGAGGATAAATATAAAGGGGCAGCCCTTCTTTGTACAACTCCATATACTCGAAATGGTGTTATTAAAGCAAAATACGTATTTATTCTCGTCATTTTTATTGCGTGCTTTCTTTTATATAATCTTGCTGCAGCAATTGGTGCATCATATGGGTTAACACGGTTAAGTATTTATAGTGTAGGAGTAGCTCTTCTTATTATTTCTATTTTTTTCGGTTTATTAATTCCTGTTCAAACTAAATTTGGGTATGAAAAAACAAAATATATCTTTTTTATTACGGTCTTTTTAACTCCATTTATACTGCCAACTATTATTGAATGGTATCAATCTATTGATATTAATATCAATTTTAACTTACCAATACCTCAATCTATAAAGGATTGGATACCTTTTGCTATAGCTGTTTTAATGGGATTAATTTCAATGATTATATCAATCCGAATCTATTCAAGGAAAAACTTATAATCATTTTTTGAGGTGAATACTATTTAGCCCCTAAATGAACTTGGACAATAAGAGTAAAAAATAATATACTGCTTAATGTACCAAGGAGGCTAAACAACATGACACGAACCAAACACTCCAAGGAGTTTAAATTACAAGTCATCAAAGAG
>NZ_JBVVUU010000074.1:3174-4869 GCF_056032925.1 Aeribacillus sp. JST-2 | reverse complement strand
TGATCTTTGAAAACTGAACAAAACGAAAGCGTTCCTGTTGATTCAAGAAATGAGCAGATATGAGGATAAACTTTTTTGGAGAGTTTGATCCTGGCTCAGGACGAACGCTGGCGGCGTGCCTAATACATGCAAGTCGAGCGGACGGAAGGGGAGCTTGCTCCCCTGATGTCAGCGGCGGACGGGTGAGTAACACGTGGGCAACCTGCCTGCAAGACGGGGATAACTCCGGGAAACCGGGGCTAATACCGGATAACACGAAAGACCGCATGGTCTTTGGTTGAAAGGCGGCTTCGGCTGCCGCTTGCAGATGGGCCCGCGGCGCATTAGCTAGTTGGTGAGGTAACGGCTCACCAAGGCGACGATGCGTAGCCGACCTGAGAGGGTGAACGGCCACACTGGGACTGAGACACGGCCCAGACTCCTACGGGAGGCAGCAGTAGGGAATCTTCCGCAATGGACGAAAGTCTGACGGAGCAACGCCGCGTGAGCGAAGAAGGTCTTCGGATCGTAAAGCTCTGTTGTCAGGGAAGAACAAGTGCCGTTCAAAGAGGGCGGCGCCTTGACGGTACCTGACGAGGAAGCCACGGCTAACTACGTGCCAGCAGCCGCGGTAATACGTAGGTGGCAAGCGTTGTCCGGAATTATTGGGCGTAAAGCGCGCGCAGGCGGCTTCTTAAGTCTGATGTGAAATCTTGCGGCTCAACCGCGAGCGGCCATTGGAAACTGGGAAGCTTGAGTGCAGGAGAGGGGAGCGGAATTCCACGTGTAGCGGTGAAATGCGTAGAGATGTGGAGGAACACCAGTGGCGAAGGCGGCTCTCTGGCCTGTAACTGACGCTGAGGCGCGAAAGCGTGGGGAGCGAACAGGATTAGATACCCTGGTAGTCCACGCCGTAAACGATGAGTGCTAAGTGTTAGAGGGTTTCCACCCTTTAGTGCTGCAGCTAACGCATTAAGCACTCCGCCTGGGGAGTACGGCCGCAAGGCTGAAACTCAAAGGAATTGACGGGGACCCGCACAAGCGGTGGAGCATGTGGTTTAATTCGAAGCAACGCGAAGAACCTTACCAGGTCTTGACATCCTCCGCTACCTCTAGAGATAGAGGGTTCCCCTTCGGGGGACGGAGTGACAGGTGGTGCATGGTTGTCGTCAGCTCGTGTCGTGAGATGTTGGGTTAAGTCCCGCAACGAGCGCAACCCTTGACCTTAGTTGCCAGCATTCAGTTGGGCACTCTAAGGTGACTGCCGGCTAAAAGTCGGAGGAAGGTGGGGATGACGTCAAATCATCATGCCCCTTATGACCTGGGCTACACACGTGCTACAATGGGTGGTACAAAGGGCGGCGAAACCGCGAGGTGGAGCGAATCCCAAAAAACCACTCTCAGTTCGGATTGCAGGCTGCAACTCGCCTGCATGAAGCCGGAATCGCTAGTAATCGCGGATCAGCATGCCGCGGTGAATACGTTCCCGGGTCTTGTACACACCGCCCGTCACACCACGAGAGTTTGTAACACCCGAAGTCGGTGGGGTAACCCTTATGGGAGCCAGCCGCCGAAGGTGGGACAAATGATTGGGGTGAAGTCGTAACAAGGTAGCCGTATCGGAAGGTGCGGCTGGATCACCTCCTTTCTAAGGAAGAAACGAAAAAGAGGAACGCTTTCCGTTTTGTTTAGTTTTGAAAGATCATCCGATCTTTC
>NZ_JBVVUU010000074.1:0-2850 GCF_056032925.1 Aeribacillus sp. JST-2 | reverse complement strand
GAAAGGGCGCACGGTGGATGCCTTGGCACTAGGAGCCGATGAAGGACGGGACGAACACCGAAATGCTTCGGGGAGCTGTAAGTAAGCGTCGATCCGGAGATGTCCGAATGGGGGAACCCACTGCTCGTAATGGAGCAGTATCCATGCCTGAATCCATAGGGCATGGAGGGCAACCCGGGGAACTGAAACATCTAAGTACCCGGAGGAAGAGAAAGCAAATGCGATTCCCTGAGTAGCGGCGAGCGAAACGGGAACAGCCCAAACCAAGAGGCTTGCCTCTTGGGGTTGTAGGACACTCGATCAAGGAGTGAGAAAGGAACGGAGTAGACGAAGAGGTCTGGAAAGGCCCGTCAGAGAAGGTAACAACCCTGTAGTCGAAACTTCGTTCCCTCCCGAGTGGATCCTGAGTACGGCGGGACACGAGGAATCCCGTCGGAAGCAGGGAGGACCATCTCCCAAGGCTAAATACTCCCTAGTGACCGATAGTGAACCAGTACCGTGAGGGAAAGGTGAAAAGCACCCCGGGAGGGGAGTGAAAGAGAACCTGAAACCGTGTGCCTACAAGTAGTCAGAGCCCGTTAAAGGGTGATGGCGTGCCTTTTGTAGAATGAACCGGCGAGTTGCGATCTCGTGCAAGGTTAAGCTGAAAAGCGGAGCCGCAGCGAAAGCGAGTCTGAAGAGGGCGAAGAGTACGAGGTCGCAGACCCGAAACCAGGTGATCTACCCATGTCCAGGGTGAAGGCAAGGTAACACTTGCTGGAGGCCCGAACCCACGCACGTTGAAAAGTGCGGGGATGAGGTGTGGGTAGGGGTGAAATGCCAATCGAACTTGGAGATAGCTGGTTCTCTCCGAAATAGCTTTAGGGCTAGCCTCAAGGGAAGAGTGTTGGAGGTAGAGCACTGATTGGACGAGGGGCCCCCATCGGGTTACCGAATTCAGTCAAACTCCGAATGCCAATGACTTATCCTTGGGAGTCAGACCGCGAGTGATAAGATCCGTGGTCGAGAGGGAAACAGCCCAGACCGCCAGCTAAGGTCCCAAAGTATACGTTAAGTGGAAAAGGATGTGGAGCTGCTGAGACAACCAGGATGTTGGCTTAGAAGCAGCCACCATTTAAAGAGTGCGTAATAGCTCACTGGTCGAGTGGCTCTGCGCCGAAAATGTACCGGGGCTAAACGTATCACCGAAGCTGCGGACTGTTCTTCGAACAGTGGTAGGAGAGCGTTCTAAGGGCGGAGAAGCCGGACCGGAAGGACCGGTGGAGCGCTTAGAAGTGAGAATGCCGGTATGAGTAGCGAAAGAGGGGTGAGAATCCCCTCCGCCGAAAGCCTAAGGTTTCCTGAGGAAGGCTCGTCCGCTCAGGGTTAGTCGGGACCTAAGCCGAGGCCGAAAGGCGTAGGTGATGGACAACAGGTTGATATTCCTGTACCACCTCCTCACCGTTTGAGCAATGGGGGGACGCAGGAAGGTAGGGAGAGCAGGCGGTTGGAAAAGCCTGTCCAAGCGGTTAGGCGGCCAGATAGGCAAATCCGTCTGGCGAAAAGCGGAGCCGTGACGGCGAAAGGATCTACGGATCCCAAGTCCCTGATCCTACACTGCCAAGAAAAGCCTCTAGCGAGGTGAGAGGTGCCCGTACCGCAAACCGACACAGGTAGGCGAGGAGAGAATCCTAAGGTGAGCGAGAGAACTCTCGTTAAGGAACTCGGCAAAATGACCCCGTAACTTCGGGAGAAGGGGTGCTCATGAAGGTGAAAAGCCTTGATGAGCCGCAGTGAAAAGGCCCAGGCGACTGTTTAGCAAAAACACAGGTCTCTGCGAAACCGTAAGGTGAAGTATAGGGGCTGACGCCTGCCCGGTGCTGGAAGGTTAAGGGGAGCGCTTAGAACGGAAGTTCGAAGGTGCGAACCGAAGCCCCAGTAAACGGCGGCCGTAACTATAACGGTCCTAAGGTAGCGAAATTCCTTGTCGGGTAAGTTCCGACCCGCACGAAAGGCGTAACGATCTGGGCACTGTCTCAACGAGAGACTCGGTGAAATTATAGTACCTGTGAAGATGCAGGTTACCCGCGACAGGACGGAAAGACCCCGTGGAGCTTTACTGCAGCCTGATATTGAGTGTGGGTACAGCTTGTACAGGATAGGTAGGAGCCGGAGACGCGTGAGCGCCAGCTTGCGCTGAGGCGACGGTGGGATACTACCCTGGCTGTACTGACATTCTAACCCGCGCCCCTGAACGGGGCGGGAGACAGTGTCAGGTGGGCAGTTTGACTGGGGCGGTCGCCTCCTAAAAGGTAACGGAGGCGCCCAAAGGTTCCCTCAGAATGGTTGGAAATCATTCGCAGAGTGCAAAGGCAGAAGGGAGCTTGACTGCGAGACCTACAAGTCGAGCAGGGACGAAAGTCGGGCTTAGTGATCCGGTGGTTCCGCATGGAAGGGCCATCGCTCAACGGATAAAAGCTACCCCGGGGATAACAGGCTGATCTCCCCCAAGAGTCCACATCGACGGGGAGGTTTGGCACCTCGATGTCGGCTCATCGCATCCTGGGGCTGTAGTCGGTCCCAAGGGTTGGGCTGTTCGCCCATTAAAGCGGTACGCGAGCTGGGTTCAGAACGTCGTGAGACAGTTCGGTCCCTATCCGTCGCGGGCGCAGGAAATTTGAGAGGAGCTGTCCTTAGTACGAGAGGACCGGGATGGACGCACCGCTGGTGTACCAGTTGTCCCGCCAGGGGCATAGCTGGGTAGCTATGTGCGGAAGGGATAAGCGCTGAAAGCATCTAAGCGTGAAGCCCCCCTCAAGATGAGATTTCCCATCGCTCAAAGCGAGTAAGATCCCTTGAAGATGACGAGGT
>NZ_JBVVUU010000073.1:0-5033 GCF_056032925.1 Aeribacillus sp. JST-2 | reverse complement strand
ACCTTTAGACCCAGTTTATTACATGTACCAATACTGGGTTTCTTCAGTATTGCCTTTTTTCGGATCATCGGACAAGGGAATTTCCAATTTCTATGATTTTTCACCTTGACATATTACCGCAGGACTTTTTGAATCTCGATTTCCTGTTCACGCACTTCATAACGCCATCTCCGCCAACGCAATGCGGGAATAAAGAAGATAAAAAAATAGCCTTCTCCAATCAATATAATAATCAGCATCGGAATAATCCATTTCGGTCCGTCAAAAACGATAATAAGGACAATGATAGCCGCAAAGACGATAAAAGAAACGGCCAATCCGATCATGCCGTATATCCGCCATACCGATAGCGCTCGTTCGGAGATTCTTTTTCCGGGCTCTCCATTCATGATTTCTCTATCCCCCTTAAACAAAGACAATCCATCGACGTAATGGTTATACGTATTTAGTATACAAGAAGTTTCCATCTTTAACTATCTGTTACTGTAGAATAACAAACTTTTGGAAAAGCAGGAAAATGAGCATGTTTCAAGAAAAATTATAGGATCGAAGCCATTGGAGAACGTGAATGATAAACCACTACGCTTATATTGTTCGTTCGCTGCGAAACCATCGCCCTTGCCAAGGCATTTGGTTTATACTGCAGCTCCTTCATCTTTAATACTTTTTTCACGCGTCTCTGGACTTGCAACCCCTTTTCCCGAAATGATGCGCGAAACCGTCGACTTCGAAACACCAGCCCTCAACGCGATGTCTTTAATGGTGTAGCCCACTAAAGTTAGCCTCTATACCGTTTGGTCCGGTTCGTTTTCAAAGCCTCATTCCAAGATGGATATTATACATGCATTCATTTGTCAAATCATTTGCAACTTCGTCATGAAAAAAGGCACGAATCAAATCCGTGCCTTCCGCCGTAACGAATCTATTTTTTTTAAAACAGCGTCCATATCCGCGCTGGCTGTTTCTGTTTCCCATCGATGGCGTCATCGGATATAAACAAAAAAGCCAGGCGGTCATTTTGCCTATGCCGCATGGTTTAATGAAACAATCCGCTTTTTTTCGCTTTCGCATGCAGCGAATGCATGTATTTGTTCAACGGTTCTTTCAGAAGCGTACCTAATAAGAGAGCCAGGACGGCAAACATCATGAGACGAACCGCATCGTTTTTCACTTTTCCCCACACAATGCCGCCGACTGCTTCGCGCATCAAATCAATCGCATACGTAAACGGCAAAAACGGGTTGATGTTTTGGAAAAATTCCGGAATAAGCTGAACCGGATACGTCCCCCCTGCTCCGGCGATTTGGAAAACGAGCAGGACGATGGCCAGCGCCTTGCCGACGTCGCTGAATACTGATACGAGCGTAAAGACAATGACAATAAACACAAAGCTGCATAACAGCCCAAAGAGGATGAACCAGCCGGAGTCATGAATATAAATATTCTTTAAAAGAAATACATCTCCTAACGTGACAATAAGCGCCTGAATACTGCTGCATGTCCAAAACGTCAGCAGCCGGCCAAAATAAATTTCTCTGCTGGTATACCCTTCTGCCTCATAAGGTTCGGTAGAAAGTAACGACACTAACAGCAGACAGCCCACCCATATGGACAAGACGGTATAAAACGGGTTCATCCCCGATCCATAGTTCGGAAGCGGAAACAATCTATGCGTCTTTAAGTCGACGGGATGGGCCAAAAATTCACCTTTTGCTCTTGGATCATTTTTTAATAAACGAATGATGTCGTAGATGTTTGTCTCTTTTTTCAATTTTACAAGAAAGGAAGCGATATCGTTGACTTTCCGCGCAAGAAACGGATACTGATCGCTTGCCGTCTGCAACATTTCTTCCCCCTGCTTGAGACCGCTGCCGGCGTGCTGAAGAAACCGCTCTAATTCCAGAATGGTGTTGGCGATGTCCGCGAGTATGCGGCGGGCGTCTTGAAGCGTCTGCTTCGTTTCGTTCTTTTTTTCTTTCATGAGTGGTGCGATATGTTGCTCGTATTCATTCATCACCCGATCGACTTGCTTTACCGCAGCTGCCGCCCGCTCATTTAGGTCGGTGAGAAGATGGTTGCCTAGCTGCGCCCCGTTTTCACTTTGCTCGTACGCTAACTTGGCAAGGCGTTGTGCTTCTCTTAAATTGGATTTTATGCCTGTCAGACGGCCGGACAATTGTTCCATATTGGCGGAAGCCGTGCGAGAGAAAGCTCGCTTTTCGATCATGTTATTGAATATGCGAAGCTGTGTTTGCGCTTCATCTGCCATTTGTTCCCCAGCTGCGGCCATGCTCTGGACGTCGGAAAGCCATTGCCGCTGCTGGGCAAGGGAAAGGTTTTCTTGCAGCTTGTTAGTTACGGCATAGATGGACATGGCGATTTGCTGCAGCGTACGCAAATTTTCCGTGATTTGCGGCGTCAATGTCTTTGCTTTTGCTTCCGCTTTCGTGAAAAACTGATTCATTTCATCAAGAAACGCAATGCCGCTGTTGACGATCCGTTTCGCTTCGGGAAGCGTTTTTTCCGCTTTATTGACGAGCCGTTCCGCCTCTTTCGCGTCGGACATCGATTGGTTTAACAGCCGCTTGATTTCCGGCAGCTTCGTCTGCAGCTGAAAAATCAGGGTCTCAAAATGGCGAATATCTGGCAGCTGTTGTTCTAATGCCACCCCCGCTTCATGAAAGATAGAAAACAAAACGCTGTTGACAACAGCGACAAATTGATCGCTTACTTGCTCGGTGATGGTGCTTGCTCCTTTGGATGTGATTCTCGGCGCAATCGCGTTCTTTTTGTCATTTTCATAGTAATGAATGACGGCCTGCTCCGGCCTATCTTGCACAATGGTAGCCAATTTTTCTGAAAAATCGCTTGGAATGACGATCGTCGCAAAATAATCGCCATAGCGGACGTTTTTCATTCCTTCTTGTTTGCCAACAAATTTCCAGCCTAAGTCATGATTGTTTCGTAGCGCCCTAACAATTTCTTTTCCGGCGTTAAACGCATGTCCTTGAATTTTTGCCCCTTTGTCTTCATTGACAATTCCTACTTTAATGTTTCTCGTGTTGGCATACGGATCAATAGAAGCTTCGATATTCACCCACGCATAAAGCGATGGCAGAAGAAGCAATCCGCCTACCAATACCGCCGCTACCCAGTTTGTTGCTATTTGCTTCATATCGTGAACATAAAGATTCCATATCTTTTTCACGAACCTCAACTTCCCTTTAGTGTGATTAAACTGCTTTTGTTAGTATAAACCAATGAAAAAAAAACTAAACATAAGCGGCGGATTGGAAACGAGCACAGTATGTTTACAAAAAACTGCTGGCTAACCAGCAGATGATGTATAAAATTTTGTGTAAAGCATTTTGCTAGACCAAAAGAAAAAAGGTAGGGTATTCTCTGATTTGGACCACAACACATTCCAGAGAAAGGAGAACCCTACCTATGTCTAAAAGAAGTATACCGAATGTCGACTGGGCAAATCAACTGGAAAGTGTCATTCGTCAGTTTGTAAAGGAAAAATTAGAACTGATCATGCGGGAAGAAATCAAGAATTTCCTCGAAATAGAACAGGCCGGAACATCAAATATGAGAAACGGCTACTATCAACGAAATCTAGATACGCAATATGGCCGGATTGAAGGTCTTTTGGTCCCTAGAGACCGAAACGGAGAATTTCAAACCCAATTGTTCGCTCCTTACCAACGCCACACCGGCTGGCTGGAGGAAGCCATCATCAGGATGTATCAAAGTGGCATGAGTACGCGTGAAATTGGCAAGTTTATTGAACGAATTTTAGGCAATGCCTATTCTCCCGCAACAATCAGTCGTATTACCGATGTCGTGAAGGAAGACATCGAGAAATGGCACACTCGCCCTCTACACAAGCGTTATTCGGTCTTATATTTGGATGGCTTATACGCAAAACTTCGTTGCGAAACCGTGGAGAAAGAAGTCATTTATGTGGTGTTAGGGGTGAATGAAGAAGGGTATCGCGAAATTCTTGATTTCTTTGTGGGAGGACAAGAAAGTGCCTATGTATGGCAGGAAATTCTTCAAAACCTCTACAAAAGAGGCGTCAAGGAAGTGCTTCTGGGCGTATTCGATGGACTACCGGGTCTAGAGGAAGCCTTTAAGGCGGTGTATCCGAAAGCCGATGTACAGCGTTGTGTCGTTCACAAAGTCCGTAACACGCTCAGTCGTGTTCGGAAAAAAGACCAATTCGAAATGGCGGAGGATCTGAAACTCATTTATCGTTCTCCGAATAAAGAAATCGCATTGGAGATGTTTCAACAGTTTCAATCCAAATGGTCTCGCGAGTACCCAAGGGAAGTCCAATCTTGGGCCAATGAGTTGGATGTCCTCCTTACATTTATGGATTATCCAAGCAGTATTCGAAGTGTGATTTACACGACCAATGCCATCGAACGAACGATCAAGGAGATTCGGAAACGCCTAAAACCGATGAACAGTTTGAATAGTTTAGAAGCCGCTGAAAAAATCGTGTATTTGACCATTCAAGATTTTAATGAGAAATGGGCAGGGCGAAAGTTGCGAGGATTTGCCGAAGCGCATGAAGCCCTCGAGCGAATGTTTGAAGAACGTTATCATTAACCAAATATTGTAAATAAACAAAATAAGGGGATTCTCCCTTTCCACACAAGAGACTGAATATTCAGTCTCTTGTGTGGAGGAAATATCCCCCCTCTATTCTAAATCCATTTCAGAGATACCTTATCTATCTTACATTACACAAAATTCTTGACGGTACCAATGTTTATGTGTCCGCTTGAGTCAGTCAAGATTTTGTGGGAACTTTTTTGGTTCGCTGAAAACAGGTGTAAGTCATAGATTGGCGAACCATTTTTTTGAATTTCATCCGTAAGCGCTTTCGGACTCTCATCCCTTGCCATGACAGACCGATATGTATACCTTTTTTTACCATCCCTTGAGTTCAGACAGGGCATGATAGATCGGAGTCCCGGACGATTGCTGTAAATATGGCTTGTTTCCGCGTTACCTCCGGAAGA
>NZ_JBVVUU010000072.1:0-5386 GCF_056032925.1 Aeribacillus sp. JST-2 | reverse complement strand
AAACAGAAGGATCAATAAGGTCCTTCTGGGGAATTTTAAACCGGCGATTTTGGGGAAAAAATAATCGGCCTTGACACATCCAAACTGGAATCCAAAAAATATAACCTCTGGAATTGAAGATAATATGTATAATCATAACCAAGTTTCGTGGATCCGTGTACGTTATGGAAAAACTGAACGGGAAGTTAAACAATTGAATGCTTTTCGATCTCCATCAAGAGGCTACTTTGGCTTTTAAATATGAATATATGGGGTTCCAGAAGCATAGTTGTATTCAATTTTGTTTAGTGAGAAGCGGGTTTGAAATTGTGTTGTTCCATGCTGTTGCAAATGATGCGGAAAAAATAAAACAGATTATTAAAGTGATTGAGAAGTTAAAGACGAAGGATTTACATGGTATATTACGAATAAAAAAATGATAAAGTTATTGCTACTTTCTCTTTTGATGAAAATGAAGCAAAGGATTTCATTACTTTTTATAAAGCTTATGACCGATCGGAATAGGGGAATTTTGTAGTCCCTATCTCCAGATCATCCGATATTGAGGATAGAAAAGAAATTACAAAGCTTGTGTATAAAAAAATTAAACAATTACTACCTTTGTACCAATTAATTACATTTAGAAATAAGTATGTGTATGAATAATCAAGATTCCCTAGAAGTAAGCGAAGAACCATTGTTTAAAAGCTACGTGTAGGTGGAAAGGTTGTACAGTCATTCAACGTTGTCTTTATCATTCTGTTGTAACTGTACTACTCATATTAACTATAACAGATCACATACCCACTTTCTTGCTAACACATTTGCTAGCGTAATTATTTTTTTAAGTTAAATTTAATGAACGGAGTTAATTTTCAACAGCTAAAAAATCTTGATAAATCAAACTTCTTTGCTTCTAATTTACTCGTTTTTGGAAAACGCGATTGACAGGGTGGAGGTCGCTGGTTCGAGCCAGTCGGAATCATCGAGCGAAATCCCTTGAGCCACAAGGCTTCAAGGGATTTTTCATTTGCTGCACGGCTTCGTTCTTTTTGGTGTGTGTCTTTGGTGCTTTGCTCTGATTTTTAGGATGATTGATTTAAAACATAATTCATCCTTAAAATTGGTTCTTTATAAAAGTGGGGGATTTTTTTATCATAGATTTTAATTGCCTTTTGTGCAATTTTATATGGTTTCAATTAATTGAATATTGACATTTTTCTAAAAATTATATACTATGAAATAAATTGCACCCTGAATCCGGTATGCAGAATTTTTTTCTCTTTTTCATTCAGATATCACAAAAACGTCATAATATAATTGAATTTTAAGTAAGGTTTGGCCAATAGTGATTGTATTTTTTAAATCCTGCGGAAATATGTCAAGAACAACAACAAAGAATTTCTAAATTTTATTACGAGGAGAGAAAATGAATGAGTGTTGAAAAAACTAATGAAGTAGGGCGAGTCATTCTTGATCGCTTTGAATCAGTTGCTCAATTAACTTTATCCAGAAAAAGCGCATTGAATGCAATGACTTGGGAGATGTATCAACAGTTAGAAGAACATTTGATAAATCTGGAAAATGATAACTCCATCCGCATACTTGTTATTCGCGGGGATGGCGACAAAGCTTTAGCAGCAGGGACAGATATTAGTCAATTCAAAGGTTTTACTGATAAGTATGGAATTTCCTATGAACATACTATAGATCGAATTATTAATAGATTGGAGGCATTTCCAAAACCCACGATTGCGGCTATCCATGGTTATGCTGTTGGAGGTGGACTCATTATTGCAACAGCTTGCGACCTACGCTACGGAACATCAAATGCAAAATTTGGAGTTCCAATTTCTCGGACACTAGGGAATTGTTTAAGTATTCATAACTATCAAAGGTTAGCCAAGGCGATCGGGGTAATGCGAACAAAGGAATTGCTTTATACTGCTCGGCTTATTTCTGCTGAAGAAGCTCTTTCCATTGGTTTTCTAACTGATATTTTTAAAGAAGAAGACTTTTTTTCCAAAGTATTAGAAATAGCTTTAAAAATAAGCAAGAGAGCCCCATTAACAATAGGGGCAACAAAAGAAGCTTTCCGCAGAATTAATCGTAATCATTTTGAGTTTGATGATATGATTTCTAAAGTTTATGGAAGCAAGGATTTTGCTGAAGGAGTTGCAGCATATCTGGAGAAACGTTCCCCAGTATGGCGGGGAGAATAGACGAAAAAGTATTAGGGTGCCTGTTCTGTGATCGAAAGCTATTGCCATCATAAAGTTGAAATGGATGAATTTCCGGTGATATTAGCCCTTGGTTTATGCGCCAAGGGTTTAAGTACGTGAAATCTTAACAATAATTATTAAGCAAGTTTTATTTTTCATATTCCTCAAGAACCTTCATGCCACGAATTCTGTCATTTTTTAAGTGAAGCTCGATTAATTCCAGTACTTTTTCCATGTTACGCTCTTTTAGTGCGAAAAATATTTTTTTATGCTCATTTATTATTTCTGGGTCAAGTTTTTTATTTATATTGGCACGGTAGATTAGCATTAATGAACGAACTTGTTCCAATAGTTGCACGAGCCTTCTGTTAGGACAACAATCCATCAGAAGTTTATGGTATTGGGCATTGAGGGAAAGAATTTTTAAAGAATCATCTTCTTTTAGTGAATTTTCTGCTTCTGCTAAAACTTTTTCGATTTGAGCTAGTTGTTCATTTGAAATTTTGTTCACAATCATTTCCATGAGTTTTTTTTCAAGCAAAAGCCTGCATTCGCATAGATCTTCAAATTCTTTGCGATTTAATTCTATAACATATATCCCAGTTTGATCATCGATTAATAAACCTTCATTTTGTAATTGCCTAAGAGCCTCCCTCAGTGGAGTTCTGCTTATATTATATTTTTCAGCAAGTTGTGAGGCGATTACTTTAGCACCTGGAGGAATTAATCCAGTTAAAATTAATTTTTTAATTTCATCATAAGCCTGTTGATATAAGGGTTTAGATATAGAAAATTGGCCCATTTTTTTTCCTCCTTTATATGAATGAACTAAACTGTGAATCCAGGATACATATTAAAATAATACTATTATGATTTTTCAAAAACGTCAATGACCGTTTATTTAAATGAGTACTATAATTCGAAATTATTTGAATAGTTTTTTTGGAAAAAGAAGAACCTCTCAATAATTTAAAGGCATATATAAATTATCAACGAGAAATGAAATTTAACTGAATACAAAGAGTTTTTTACATGCTCCTCTAATCAGATAAAAAAACTTAGATAAATATATTAGGCATAGCAGTTTAAAAATAAAATATTATTAAAGAAAGCAGTCGTTTGAAGGATATAATCGACTTAATTAGTTTGTTCAAATTTCCCGCAAAACATTATTGACTTTTCAGAATTTTCAAATTATTATAAGGAATAGCTCGGTTGTGAACTGCATGCTGAATTCAGGATACAAAATTTTAAAAAGGAAGTGAAAAGAAATTTGAAAACGCTAACAATAACTGATAAACATTCTGACGTAAGATAAGAGATTTCGGTATAAGAGTGAAAATGAAACTTAATGGAATTTGGGGTGAATTTAACAACCAAAAGGAACAGTTAATAACGCTGAGAATCGGGATTTTTTCCACAGCCTTGGTCTTATGAATTTGGTGTAGGTGTGGCACGCTTGAACAATAGGGCAAGTTTTTTAAACCTTTACTCTAATTTATATTTTTATCACATACGATTGAAACTTAGGGAGGATATTAAATGAACGTTGAGATGATCGGAATTCTTTTACTTCTTCTTATGTTTGTCATTGGGGCAATTTTACCCATCAATATAGGTTTATTAGGTTTCGTTGCTGCATTTCTAGTCGGATCGGTGGTTTCTGGTATAGAAATGGATGATATATTTGCTGGGTATCCCGGAGATTTGTTTGTTCTTCTAAGTGGGGTCACCTTTTTCTTCGCTATTGCCCAGAATAACGGAACGATAGATTTAATTACACATTGGGGTCTGAAACTAGTTAAAGGAAAGGTCGCACTTATTCCGTGGGTCATGTTTGTTTTGATTGCTGTGTTGGCAAGTATTGGTACACAAGCTACCGCATGTGTTATGATCATTGCCCCCATTGCCATGAGGTTGGCAGCACAGTACAATATTAATCCCGTCATGATGGGAAGTATGATCGTTATATCATCGACGGCTGCTTCTTTTTCTCCACTAAATTTATTTGGTTTAATTGTAAAAGGAGTTATGGAAGATATCAGCGTACCGTATGAGCCGCTATTGCTATTTTTAAACACTATGCTCTTTACTACATTAGTTTCAATTGTATTGTATATTACAATGGGTGGATTGCGCTTGATAAAAAATCAGAACGTTTCTGAAAGTTTTCTAGCAGCTACAGTGGAAAATGGGGTTGAGAATAAAGAGACTGAGTTAACTTGGTTCAGAGTAATGACACTGTTAGGGATAGTTGTTCTCATATTTTTGGCTCTTGTGTTGGAAATAAACATGGGATTTGCTGCATTGACGGTGGGATTAGTATTGACGCTTATGAATCCTAAAGAAAATGAAAATGTATTTAAGTTGTTGCCGTGGCCGATTATCTTTATGATTACAGGGATTGTGACATATGTAGGGGTTCTTGAATCAATTGGCGCTTTGGATTATCTGACTGAATTAGTCGCTTCAATCGGAAATTCAACTCTTGCAGCTCTATCAGCTTCCTATATAGGAGGAATAATCTCGGCATTTGCTTCTACAACCGGTTTTTTAGCAGCAATTATACCTTTAGCAACTCCAATTCTTCAGGATCCCTCTATGTCATCGCTCGCTGTTGTCACAGCAATTTCCATCTCTTCAAGCATTGTTGATTTAAGTCCATTTTCTACAAGTGGAGCTCTTATCGTATCGAATGCTCAAGGGATGGATTCGCGTGAATTTTATAAAAAACTCATGACTGTTGCTGGTATTATCATTGCATTTGGACCAGGTCTGGCTTGGCTGTTATTTGTTTTAATCGGAGTACCTTGGGGATAAAATTTTCGCTTTATTGTGAATTTGTTCGTTTTCTTCTTTTTCCAAAATGAGTCATGTATAACGAAAAAAGATGATGAAAGGTAAATAATTTTCAGAAATGTCAATCAAATTAATTGACATATTTGTTTTTTCTCATTATGATGAGTATAAATTATATTGAATGCAGGATTCAGGATTCAGGGTGCATATATAAATGAATTTGCAGAATTTGTGAAAATTATATGTGTAATCAAAAATAAAGTCCTGCGGTAATATGTCAAGGTGAAAAATCATAGAAATTGGAAATTCCCTTGTCCGATGATCCGAAAAAAGGCAATACTGAAGAAACCCAGTATTGGTACATGTAATAAACTGGGTCTAAAGGT
>NZ_JBVVUU010000071.1:0-6674 GCF_056032925.1 Aeribacillus sp. JST-2 | reverse complement strand
AAACTTGGAATACGCACGGTTTTTGACGAGTCCAGATGGACCGAGTTCATCAAGCTTCGATTGAAGGTTTTCTAACACGACTTGACGACTCGCTCGATCACGTTCTTCAGCGTCCGGATTGTAACAGAGTACATACGTTTCGCCATCGATTTTCTTTGACTTCACTTTTAGATTCGGGAGAACCTTCTTATATGGCCCACGGATGGATAATAGCTCTTGGGCTTTCTTCGACTTTCGTAATTTGACACCCACTATATATTCCATGCCCAGTTCACGAATTTGATCTAAGTTGGCTTCACTAACCATTCCGCGGTCTCCCACTAGAATGACTTTCTGAATAGGATAGCGCTTCTTCAGATCTCCAACCACCATGCCAAATGTCTTCGTATCATGCATGTTTCCAGGGAAGACTTGATGTCCAATCGGAATCCCTGTTTTGGTCATTAATAAGCCAATCACGACTTGTTTTCGATCTCCACGATGATCTTTGGAGTAACCATAGTGAGCCAGCAGTTCGTCTGCTTCCTCTCCTTCGAAATAGGTGCTTGTCGTGTCGTAAAACACGATATCTACTTCTAATGAGGTTAAATCGGTTAAATGTCCATAAAGTTGTTCCTCAATTTTTTCTTTTTGTTCACTTAAGAAGTCTAATGCACGATAGTAGTGATGGAGTTGGATGTCTGAAAGACCTTCTGCATAAATCGTGTCGATCCATTGTTTGAAGATATAATGCTTACTATTGGGATCCATGAGACGGTTTAACACCATGGCAAAAATGGCTTCGTCATACTGAGAAGCAGCCTCGGAATCATCCATGATTTTACGTAATAGCCGACCAAGCCCTAACTTTTCCCATACCTTTCGGAACAGATAAACCGGCCCAAACTCTTTTGTCCAAAGCACGGAGACAGAAGAGGAAGAGCCTTGCCCGTGAATTCGGTCAAAGTAACGCTCTGAAAATTTGGCTAATCCCTCGATTATGTTATCGACAGAGCCATTCTCTAATAAATGTTCTAACCTCCCTAGATTACAAAGCGTTTGTTGCCGAACTTTATTGTCTACACGAAATGTACGACATATTTGTAGATATTGACGAACAGAACCATTTTTATTTTTTTGCTTATTAATTCGAATATACATAGCACTAATAGTATAACATATATTACATATTATTGGATATACAAAAGTTATCCACATAACACTACATAATGATTATATTTTCGATAAAAAAAGTGGATAACTATTGGTATAATCACCTTTAGTTATCCACATGTAGTGAAATGGTGTCAAACTTGAGTTTATCAAACGCAATACACCAAACTCAATAAACGGAGTAAATGATCAACATCTGTGTTAGCGGAAAGATCAAAGCAATTCGTAATGATCCCAACGAGGTTTCCTTCACTGTCTTTCGTTTCGATGAAACGGAGAGGATGTTTCATCTTTGTACCATTTTGAGCATTTCCAAGAAAGACGATCTGATCTTTGTAGATGAGACTTTCCGGGTCCGGAGATGTTTCTGAAAAAACTTCAATTTCCGCATTTTTCTTTAATCGGGTAATAAATCGAATCCCTTCGCAGCAAAATTGATCAAACTTCTTATAATCCACATATCCCCGGTCAAAGAGATAAAGGGCATTTGGGTCACTCTCAATCAATTCACTCATCTGCGTGCGGTCTGCAAGTTTAGCCGGTAAAATAACTCCTTTATCCGGGAGCGTAAATTCTTTCGTGACGACGACTCTTAAATAGAGACGGACACCTGCTTTCGTCTTACGGAATGTCGCCCATGGATACTGGGTAATACTCATGCTCATCGTAGTTGAGTCGATGACACAAAGACTTCTTATATCCCGGAGGATAGGAGTGTGTTTCACTTTTGGCAGGATCTCCAATACCAAATGATGAAAGATTTTCTCAAACAACTCAGGCGACAAACTACCAAGCTTTCTGGAAAGTTGTGAGGTACTTATCGCATCAAACTCAATATGGGTTTGTAACTCTTCCTCGTCCTTTACGTGCTTAGATAAAGCAGCTAAACTTTCGATTTTGTTAATTTGAGAAATGATAAGCAATTGTAAGAATTTATAAGCTGTCAGTTTTTTAACGTACTTATCAAGATTAATCGTATTCATCAATTTAGAAAAAGTTTGTTGATCCATTCCTTTAAACAGTTCATTTATTGTGGATTTTGTGATATCCATAGGCTTCCCTTTTTAATTAGGATTTGGACAGGACTACCAAACCTAATTATAAGGAGTTTTTTTATATCTAAAAAGACCTTATTTTTCCATATATCCCATAAAAACACTTTATTTTTTCTATGATTTGACTTGACAAACTGATTTTTATTTTATGCAAAACTAATGAAGTTTTATGGATAGATTAGCAATTTATACAACAACAGATGCTGTTTAGTATTTTGTTCCTAAATTGCAATATTAAATGCAACACTTTTAATAAACCCAAGTTAACCGTGATAGATTAAGGTTTTAGACTAAATTGCAATTAAAAGGGACTGTAAATCGGGCAACTTTACATGGAGGGGCAGGCATGATAGCCTTGTTGGCACAGCCAGCCTCTTTGTCAGCTGGCTTCCTGGCTGAACAGTCATGCCTGCTGGTGGTTCCATGTCAAGTTGCTAGACGCAATATGCCGATCATTATGAAACCAATCGGGAAAGCTCTTCCTGAAAACATTCTTCTGAGGTCTTGTAACCTAATATCCTGCGAGGAAGGTTATTACACAACCGTTCTGCATAACAAATCGTTTGATCAGATACAGAAGAAATCGGTTTCTCCTTAGGAATAAATCGTCTGATAAGGCCATTGTGTCTCTCGTTTGTCCCTCTTTCGCTAGAGCAATAGGGATGAGTAAAATAAACAGATGTGTCCTCATCTTGAACTGCTAGGCTTAGTTCCGCAAACTCAGAACCATTATCTGATGTAATGGTTTTGAAAACTTGATGAAAATGATTGCCGTATTTATTACACAAACTCTCGATGATACGATTGATGGCTTGGCTGGTCTTACCTTCAGCTCTGAATATGAATTCTTCTCAAGTCTTACGTTCTGTAAGAGTCAGGAGAACTCGATCTTCTTGGTCTTTTTTGCCGATGACTGTATCGATTTCCCAGTGTCCAAATTCTTGACGCTGTTCAACTTCAGATGGTCGTTCTTCAATACTTTGACCTAGGATGCGCTTATTTTTACGGACTCGTTTTGTTTTGGTATTACGTCTCAACTTCATTGGTAAATCGATGTTTTTAACGGCTATTAGCCCTTTATCAATATAGTTATAAATGGTTTTTGTACAAACAATCTGATCACCATACGTGTTATGAAGTTTAGCGTGTCCACAAGCTGCAACCGGAGATCAATCGTCATCTAAGATTTTCTTTTCAACAAATTGGATGAAATCAATGGCGAAATCTAGTTTTAACTTGGCGCCACATGCCTTCCGATTATTCTCGTATCGGGTTTGTCCGGTTTCTGGAAAATAGGCTTCAAAGTAGGTCCTGTCTGATTTCATTTGTTGAACTGTTCCACGCTTTAATTCACGAGAAATCGTGCTTTTGTGGCAGCCCAATTCATTAGCAATCGCTTGTAAAGATTTACCTTGTTAGCGTAAAACGGCTATTTTACCACGATCATATGCAGTTAGATGTTTAAAAGAGCGTTTATTTGTGGTAGACTGAGTTTGGATCATAGATAAAACCTCCGTATGATTGTGTTTTCGTCGACCTAATCATAACACGGTTTGTCTATGGTCTTCTTGTTTTTTATCTTCATCTGTTGCATTTAATTTTACAACTAACCAATTGAAAAATTTTTTAAAAAATTGATTTTAGGTAGAACTGTGGAATGCTTTCATATTTCCATGCTTGAGAAGCATTCCGTTGGATTTCCTTCTGTTTTTTGTTTATTAAGATGAGATATTCATATTCGTACATTATATAGTACACCTCTTTCATCAAAATATTTTGATTTATAAATCAAAAAAATTAATTACCCTCGAAAACTAGCAGGATGGACGAAAAAGACAACATAGTTCTGGTGATAACAAATGGTTTACTTCATCCGTATTTAGTTCATAGTAACTCCATGTCCCTTTTGTTTCTTTTTTAATGAGATTGGCATCTAATAAAATTCTTAAATGATAAGATAATTTAGACTGGGTCATCTCTAGCAGTTGAGTTAGATCGCAGACACATGTAGGACCATTTTGGGAAAGGATGTTCATGATGTGGAGGCGCTTCTGGTCAGCTAATGCTTTAAATTTTGCCTCATATTTTTCAAAAGTAGTGGAAATCATTGTGTTTTGAAGAGGTATTTCGTTCATTTTTCCCACCCCATTTATCAAATTTTTTTATAGTGGAGTAGCGGATGTCTCTGTATACATTCAGAGAGCAAATCGAGAACAAGGGATAAGAAAACTGTTGCTACGAGAGCTGGAGAAAGAGGCAAAAGAACAAAACTTCCATAAGCTTGTCTTGTTTACATTTTTATTTAGGGTCTGCTGAATAAACAAAAAACCTAGTAATGACAAGGGTTTTAGACATTTTTGTCGAATATAAAGTGTAAGGATTTGCACGAAAATCTACAAAAACCCTTGCACTTGGAGGCTGACACTGTGTATCAGGAAACGCAAAATCAACTGACATTTTCGGATGACTTCTTTCTGCCCTTTGGCGGAAAGTTAAATAAAGAAAATCGCTAGGTCCTTCTATCCGAAATCGTTCCTTGGGGGAAGGCTGAAGAGAAATATGCCAAGGCGTTCAAGAATGCCTTCAAAGGTGAGAAGGCTCTCTCTGTAAGAGTTGCCCTTGAAGCTTTGTTAATTCAAGAGCGCCTTGGATGCAGTGACCGTGAAACCGTCCAGCAGATTACAGAAAACCCGTATCTGCAGTACTTTATTGGTCTCCCTTCGTTTCAAGAAACAGCCCCTTTCCATCACTCTTTGATGACCCATTTTCGGAAGAGGCTCGGCTCCGATATCATCAATAAAGTCAACGAATGGATCGTCATGGAAGAACAAAAGCAGGATAAAGAAAACGATGACAATGATCAAGACAGTAACCCACCTTCCAATAGTGATTTTTCAGAAGATGTCGTGGAACCTGACACGAATGTTTCTGAAGAAATTATAAAAAATGGTAAATTGTTGCTTGATGCAACATGTGCACCAGCTGATATTGCCTTTCCCACCGACCTTGGACTCCTTAACGAAGCTCGCGAAAAACTGGAACATATCATTGACGTCCTGCATGAGCCGTTGAAAGGATCGAAACAAAAGCCCCGGACTTATCGAAAGAAGGCAAGAAAGGACTATCTGACCATCGCTAAACAGCGGAAGGTTAGCACCAGAAAGATGTACAAAGCTGTCGGTAAATAACTGAGATATGTCAAGAGAGATCTTGGAATTATTCAAGAGTTGGTGTCGCAAAGCTCATTATCTCTATTGAGCAAACAGGAGTACAGGGAGCTTCTTGTCATTCAGGAACTCTATCGGCAACAAGAAGAAATGCACCGTACAAAAACACATCGTGTTGATGATCGGATCGTCAGCATTTCCCAGCCACATGTACGTCCAATCGTTCGAGGCAAAGCCAAGGCAAATATAGAATTTGGTTCAAAGGTTGCCGTCAGCGTAGTGGATGGATACGTCCTGGTCGAGAAATTAGACTGGGACAATTTCAACGAAAGCATCACCCTTCAAGAATCAGTTGAAAACTATCAGTTCTACCCGGAAGCTGTCCTAGCAGACAAAATCTATCGAAACCGAGAAAACCTACAGTATTGCAAGGAACGTGGAATCCGCCTTAGCGGTCCAAAACTTGGCCGTCCTTCAAAGGAAGAGGACACAGCCCAAAGGCTACTGGCGAAAAAGGATGCATCTGAACGGAACACTGTAGAAGGTAAATTTGGATAAGGCAAGCGCTCCTATGGGCTGGGTCTTATTCGAGCACGCCTTCAAGACACCAGTGAAACAGTAGTTTGCATCCAGTTCTTGGTAATGAATCTTGAGCGAAAGCTTAGGGTTCTTTTTTGCCATTTTTTCAGAGAGCTATTCGCACTGATGGCTGTTTCAGAAAATTTTCAGTCGGTGATTCGTTCAGCAAGCCCTATTTAGGTGTCCAAATTATGGAGGCACTGATGGAAAATCAGTTCATAAACGAAACAGAGGATTGCTTCTCTATTACGGAGAAAGGAGATCTCTTCTTTTCCGATTGTCAAATCAATATAGAGGAACTGCGAAAAAAGCGCCACTCCTTCTCCCATAAATGCTTAGACTGGAGTGAGCGACGCCACCACTTGGCAGGCGCACTCGGTCATGCTTTGCTCGAGCAATTTTATCAATTAAACTGGATTGAACGTATGCCGAGAATGCGAGCTTTGAAGATCACGATGCTTGGAAAAAAAGGGTTTCGTGACATGTTCTCCATTGATGTTATCATAATCTGCCCCATCTATCAAACCTACTATCAATTGAACTGGTGGTAGCGACCGATTCCTAGAGCCGTGAGCTATTGGCCAATTCCTTTTCGCCTTAGTTTAGAGGCAACAGCAGTTTCCCCATTCCAAGCGACTTGATTACCATCTATCACCCGTAAACCATTCAACCAAAATCTGCGTCGCAATATCGATTCAATTGACAATTTGACAACTAAACA
>NZ_JBVVUU010000070.1:0-6951 GCF_056032925.1 Aeribacillus sp. JST-2 | reverse complement strand
AAAAAAGTTTATCCTCATATCTGCTCATTTCTTGAATCAACAGGAACGCTTTCGTTTTGTTCAGTTTTCAAAGATCATTTTTTGCTGTTTTTAACAGCGGCTTAATCAATATACACCCAATCAGTAATGAAGTCAAGTTCTTTTTTTAAAATCAATCTTTCAAAACAGCGACGAATCAAATAATATCACGGCCAGTTATTTTTGTCAACAAAAAAATCATAAAAAAGGTTAGTTGTACAATTAAATGCAACGGTAGAAAAAATAAAAAACCATAGACAAACCGTGTTATGATTAACTCGACGAAAAAACAATCAAACGGAGGGGTTATCTATGGTTCAATGAAAGTCTACCATAACCAAACGAACTTTTAAACACCTCACCCCGTTCGATCGCGGTAAAATTGCTGTGCTTCATGCAGAAAGAAAATCACCGCGGGAAATCGCAGAGGCCATTGGTTGTCACAAGAGTACGATTTCTCGCGAATTAAACTGCGGCACTACTAGACAAATGAAATCAGACCACAACTTTTTCGAGACTTATTTTCCAGAAACAGGTCAAATTCGTTACGAGGAGAACCGTAAAGCCTGTGGTGCTAAATTAAAACTTGATTCAGCCTTTGACTATATCCAATTTGCAGAGAAAAAAATCTTGGAAGATGATTGGTCTCCCGATGCCGTTTGGGGACATGCTAAACGAACAAACAAGTTTGATCAAATCGTCTGTACAAAACCCCTTTATAACTATATAGACAAAGGGCTAATCAAGGTTAAAATCATGGATCTACCAATGAAAATGCGATTCAATACGAAAACCAAACGTATACGCAAAAACAAGCGCATCTTAGGTCAAAGTATTGATGAACGACCAGAAGAAATCAAACAACGGCAAGAATTCGGGCATTGGGAAATCGACACAGTCAGTGGCAAAAAAAGCAATGATCAAGTGCTCATGACACTTACTGAAAGGAAAATTCGCAATGAGATTATTTTCAAGGTTAATGCCAAGAATAGCGTGTCGATTAACAAGATGATTGCAGGATGAAGAACAAACTATGGTACAAAATTCGACCAAATATTCAAGTCCATTACTTCGGACAATGGATCTGAATTTGCAGAACTCAGCCTCTCTGTAAAGGAAATTGATACGAAGATTTATTATACTCATCCTTATAGTTCTTGTGAGCGCGGCGCGATTGAACGGCACAATGGCTTAATCAGACGCTTTATTCCCAAAGGAAAAGCCATATATGCGACCATAGCTTATGCCCAAAATTGGTGGAACCCATTGCCAAGGAAAATACTCGGATATAAAACACCTGAAGAATGTTTTCAGGAAGAGCTTTCCCGATTAGCTTCCTGAAACTGGAGGAAGGTGTCTAGCAACTTGACATCGAGCCTCCAGCAGGCATGATTCCCCAGCAGGAAGCCAGCTAGAAGGAAGCTGGCTGAGCCCAACAAGGCTACCATGCCTGCCCCTCCCTATAAAGTTGGCCATTTTATAGCTTTATCGTCGTAAACCGTTAGTCTAGTTGATTATCCAATTTTCTCTAAATAAGTGTTGCATTTAATATTACAATTTAGACCAATTCTTTTTATAAATTTCTGTAATAAAAATGGACAAGCAAGAATCTAATAGAATCAAGAGAGAAAAGAAGGGCAGGGAAATAAAAAATGGAACTTGAATTGATGCTCATTTCTTACTTTCTAACTCTTTTTCATTTTGCATACGGCTATAAAGAAGCATTAAGAATAAGCGGGGAAACAGCCAAGGTCAACGGCTGGACGGTTATTTTTTCGTTTCCGCTCGGTTTTATCTTCGCATTTTTCACAAATTATTTTTACCAACAATTATCCTTTTAAAATGGATATTAGTTAACTGAATGAAAACTAAAGCAAAAAGGACAAAAAGACATTTGAGAAAAGAAAAAAACCTTGATTTTCAAGGTTTTTTTCTATGGAGCATAGGGGGCTCGAACCCCTGACCTTCGCGCTGCCAGCACGACGCTCTCCCAACTGAGCTAATGCCCCTCTATTTTTTTCAGTCACAACAATATTATAACGCGAAGTTTTTTTTAATACAAGTCAAAAATACAGAATGTGATGTGGAATGGACGTTGCTGAATGAAGCAGAGAAACGTAATGCCTCTGAAAAATAACAAAGTCACCAAATAGCAATATGCGGCCACATGTTTTGAATAAAAGAAAGTATCGACCGAGCTAGCTGAACGGCTGTGCATAAAAAAAGATGGAACGCTTTTCTCTAATTGCCGATTTAACATATCCACTTCTTCATCCGTTCCCCCACTATCAATTTACCTAATACCCCTTTCCCCTTTTAAACAGTACTGGCTTGTGCACTTTTCTACATCCTCCTCATGAAGGAATGATTTTTCATAAAAGGAACGAAAGCTGAATCAGCCCATATAATGGATAAAGAGGAGGAACGAAAATGATCGTGATAAAAAATATGCCGAAAACGTTTAAAGAACTGAAAACATTTTTTCCTAACGTTAAAGAGCAGGAAATCGTTGAATGGATGACAACCCATCGTAAAATGTACCAATTTGATAATATGAAGCAGTTAAAATTCGAAGTTCTGTTTCGCCTGCAAACCGTAGCAGCAGCTATTGAACTTTTAAAAAGCAGGGCAAAATTTGCTACATTTGAGCAATCGTATTGCAATGAGCGCTTTTGGAATCTCAATAATAAAGGGGCATTTTTGCTGAAAAGCGATGTTCAACCAGCTGATGGAATCAGAGACATTTTTCTTAACGGATCAAAATACGCATTTGAATGCGCAACCGCGATTGTGATCGTATTCTATAAAGCCGCTCTTGACTCAATAGGAGATGAACCGTTCAACTATTTATTTCAAGATCTTGTGTTGTATGATTGGCATTATGACAAAGATTTAGGCATCCATACAACATCAGGCAATGATTTTGTTCCGGGGGATTGCCTCTATTTTAAAAATCCGGATTTCAACCCGGAAACGCCTCAGTGGCGGGGAGAAAACACCATTTTCCTCGGGAACAATCTACATTACGGACACGGAATCGGCATCCGTCAGGCAGAAGGAATTATTGAGGCTTTAAACAGACAACGCAAAGAACAAGCAAATGAATCAGCTTATTTATTAAACCAAGTGACGAGGCCAAACTACAAATATTTATCAGGCTATCAAAGAACTTCTCAGCAGAGAGGAGAAGCGAGTATTCGAGCAAGAGTCGGCCAGTCTTTCTATACCTTTTAAAGAGGGCGCACAGGCTACCCTCTTAATATTTTGGCATAATATGTACGTTGTCTGGGGCCATCAAATTCGCAAAAATAAATGCCCTGCCAAGTACCAAGAAGCAATCTTCCTTCCGTTATGATCACATGCTGCGAAGCGCCAACAGTACTCGCTTTCATATGGGATGCCGTATTCCCTTCGATGTGGCGATCAAGCCGGTGCTCCCAGGGAAACACTTCATCAAAGCGACGGATCATATCCCGTTTCACATCGGGATCCGCATTTTCATTTATAGTAATTCCAGCCGTTGTATGCGGGCAGTAAACGATCACAGCACCTTCATCAACCCCACTTTCATCAACAAATTGTTGAATTTCATTTGTAATGTCAATCAATTCATCGTGCCGATTTGTTTTCAAATGAAATTGTTTTAACATCCCGATTCCCCTTTCATTTTAAAAGTTCACTTGTTTTTCAAAAAAACAAGCGGGGCGGCTATCTCAACAGCCTGCCCCGCTTTTATCCATTTTACTCTTCTTGTGACGGTTGCAAGAAAATCCATACAAATTTAATCAATTCCAATAGCGAAATCAAAGCAGCGGCGACATATGTTAAAGCTGCGGCATTTAACACTTTATTAACCCCGTGCTCTTCTTCGTTTCGAATGAACCCTTCACTTACCATTATCGCTTTCGCTCTTGAGCTGGCATTAAACTCTACAGGGAGCGTGACGAGCTGGAACAGAACGGCCGCAGAGAAAAAGACGATTCCTAATCCCAACAGGTTTAAGCTGTGAAGCAAAAAACCGGCCAAAAGCAAGAACGGCGCAATCCCAGACGCAAAGTTCACGATCGGAAACATTTTATGCCTTAAAACAAGCGCACCGTAGCGTTCTTTATGCTGAATCGCATGTCCGCATTCATGAGAAGCAACGGAAATTGCCGCGATTGAGCTGCCAAAATAAACCGGCTCTGATAGACGAACAACGCGGTGTATCGGATCGTAGTGGTCTGTCAAAGTTCCGCGTACAGGTTCGACAGGAATATCATATAAACCATTTTGATCCAATATTTTCCGCGCAACTTCCGCTCCCGTTAAATGGCTCGAAGCTTGGACTTTCGAAAATTTTGAAAAGTTCCCTTGTACTCGAAACTGCGCCCAAATCGATATTCCGAAAGCAATGAAAATCAGAATATCCATTGGATGAAAAAACATTTTCATCTTCCTCCCGATAAAATATTAACTAACAATAATATATCAATTTTTTGCTCTGTTCGTACAGAATTTTGATTTCATTAAATCAAAAAGAAAACATAAACCTTTATCACCTATTTTACGGTGATACGGACGATTACATGCAAACCGCTTGACAAAATATGAACAGCACCGCCTGCCTTTAATCATTTCCTGTAAAACGAAAACTGTCCATACTTCTATTACGGAAACGAATGCGAAAGGTTTCATGACCATAATTATTTTTGTACATACTAATACGGAATCGGTTTGGTTCCAATTTGAACTGCCAATCTAATGCTTTAAAGCTTAATCGGTGCCGGCTGTAAGCTTGACCTCTTCATTAGTTGATGAAATTGAAGAATTTACCCTGCTGCCGGTATGTACATCTTCTCAAAAACAGCGTATATCCTTCTTCGACAACTTAGATTGAAGCAAGTTTCTGAAATATCTACAAACAACAGGTTTTCTTAATTATCGCTCTTAATTTTATTATACATTATGACACCGAAAGGAGGAAGCACGGGGGTGTGTTTCGCTAACATTAGCGCCCATTCCTTCTCCACCTTTACTTTTTTTATCCGCCTTCTCCTTTCCGAGGTGGGGTATCCTGTGCGAATTTAGATGAAGCTCACCAAAGATGAAAAAAATCAGTTAAGCACATCGATCGATAAGATGAACGAAGCACTGGATGTGTTCATCGAACTGTATAATGAGTCGGAAGAAGATCTGAACATCATCGAGTTGGAGGAGCAAACTGTTCAAGCTATTAAGTTTGCCATGGAAACATACGGTAAAGAGGCTGTAACGAAAAAAATCAATACAATTATCAGGGAAATTTTTTCTTTTGTCGCCGAGACGAAAGGGAGTTCAACATGAAATCAATGAAGCTCTGGATTCAATATTTAAAATGGCCGATCTTTCTCCGTATGTGCGTGATCGCCCTGTCCATTTTAATTTTGTTCGGCTATCTCATTTCATGCATTGAACCGAAGGAATTCCCGACTCCTTTTGAAGGAATGTGGTGGGCGCTTGTGACAATGTCCACAACAGGATACGGCGATTTCGTTCCGAAAACTTTTTTTGGACGTGTATTAGGGATGCTTTTAATTTTTACCGGTGTTGGTTTCTTGACTTCCTTTTTCACCCATTTGTCCGCTGCAGCTGTGAAAAAGCAAAATGCGTATATTGACGGAACATTGCCGTTTAAAGGGCATAACCATTTTATCATTGTCGGCTGGAATGAAAAAACAAAAGAAATCATAGAAACTTTAAAATCAGTCAGGCCGTACAGCCAAATAGTTCTTATCGATCAAACATTAAATAAATCTCCTTATATTGACAACATGATTCATTTTATTAAAGGAAACCCCGCAGAAGACCGAACGTTAATAAAAGCCAACATAGGAGAAGCGAAAGCCGTCTTCATTACAGCAAATCAACATAAAAATGAAATGGATGCCGACATGCTTTCCGTACTGGTACTGATAACAATCAAAGCACTAAATCCATCCGTTTTTACCATTTGCGAAATGATGACGAAAACGCAAGCATTAAACGCCAAAAGGGCCGGAGCCGATGAAATTATTCAATCCTTTCAAGTGACAAGCCAAGCCATGATAAACAGTTTCCTTTTCCAAAACAATTTTTCAAAAGTTGTCTTTGAACTTTCCAAAACATACGGGACGCATCTCGTGATGGAGCCGGTTCCAAAACAACATATAGGGAAAACATTCCAACAATTGCATGACAATATGTTCCAACAAGGCACCATTCTGATCGGCATAAATAGACGGGAGGAAATTTTTCTTAATCCCCCCCGTCAACTGACGTTGATCGACAAAGACCTCGTTATTGCGTTGAAGAATTAAGGAGATTCTTTTCCAGTTCCTGTACAAGTGATTTTCCTAAATCAACATATTTGTCCGGCACTTCTGCGTCTTTGTCGGCCGGCTCTGCAAATTGGTTCATGGCCGCTTGAACATTTCCAACAAAAGAATGATCGTCGAGCCCCTCTTGATATTTGTGGGCAAGAAGAAACGGACGGCCGATCTCAACAGAAGTCCCGTGGGAGTCTAGTTGTCCGTCCACTGCTCGAAAGGGGATCCGCAAAAAATGATACCCGTCCTCAATCCCCATCTGATAGTCGAAATAGCCGTGATCATATTCCCAGTTTCCGCCGATTGAAAACCCTTTTGGTTTTAACTCCTCTTCCAATTGGTAAAGTGGAAATGTTTTTCCTTCCAGAGAAGATGCAATTTCAATCATGTTATAACCCCTTCCTGCTGTTTTGTTATTATATTTGCCTATTCGTTCAAAAGTAGTCATAAAAAAAGAGGATAAACGGCTTATGGATTGATCGGAAATCCTTTCATAAAGGTTACATGATTGACAGGATCTATCTAACAATCTGTACTTGAGCAAATTTACTAACATAAATTTACAAATAAACATAAAAAGAGACATGAACCGATTCCTTGGTTAGAA
>NZ_JBVVUU010000069.1:0-7162 GCF_056032925.1 Aeribacillus sp. JST-2 | reverse complement strand
AACTATGTTCGGCATCTTTTTTATAATCTGCGACCCATTTATGAAGAGTTTTTGGTGAAATATCGAGTTGTCTTGCGATTTGAGCGACCGCCTTTCCTTCCTCGACCACTTATCAAAACGTCTAGCCATTATAGACACTCCCTATGATTGATAGATTTACTGTACATTTCTCTATGTTGCTCTCTTAACTCAAACACTCGTTGTACGGCTTTGGCTTTATCCTCGTCGACTCTTAACTGGACAATAAAATTAAGGTCAAGTAGACTAAACACCAAATTTGGGTATACTGAATTAAGGTACAATTTGAATATAAAGGAGAGACTAGAACAGGATACGTGAAATTTATGGGTAACAACAGAGATGGTAAAACTAAATTTGAGTTTGTAGGTACGAACAATAATAGTGAATTACCACTTATCATACTCAAAGTGGCAAGAAGTTTTGGAAAACTATAAACGGCAAAAACATTCCGATAATCAATTCTGTTGAGTAAGAAGAGGGGGTTAGAGATGGAGTATTTTGCATTAGTTAAAAGATTAGACCCGCATATAGAAGAAGGAAGTCACCTTAGAGGTGGAAGGAATTGAATTTACAGGCTTCTCTTCTGTATGTCCCTATGAAATTGAAGTAGGAAAAAGTTATCCTGTCTCAATCGGTTTTACAATTTTAGATGAGTTAGAGATTAGAGTAATATACGATGAGAAGAAGAATTGGAGCGTATTGGCTCGGGTTACTATATTCGAGGTATTTTAAATAAGGACTCAATAGACGCAGGAATAACGATCCTAGATGAAGATGAGTATTTTGCTGATTATCTAGGTTTAATTGGAAAGTATTTGGAGTTGCAAGTTTTTAAAAAGATCGGATTAACCCCCGAGTTTTGGATATAGTTACTCTTAGTCTATCTTTTTCTTAAAATAGTTTTTTTTGGTGGCCATGCAGATCCAGGTGGAACATTTGCTATAACCTCTCAGGCAGTCAATAGGATACAGACTAAAATTGACTTAGCTTTACTTCCAGAGTGGAAAATACAAAAAACTATAAAGGTGTAATTGAAGTTCCAACAAGAGCTGTATTCGTATAACAGTCAAGTAATAGTGATGTTGTTGATGATCTGTGATTATCCCTGCGACTGCAGAGCATTCGCATACAAGGCAGCTTAGTTAAAAATGGGGTGTTTCGTACACGACTATTTCTTCAGACGGATCTTAGTTAGGATTAAACTCTGTAACTCCTTCACCATAAGCGATGTCGGACGGGTTTCAATTCCTCATAGTTAAGATAAAAACTGATGACGGTACAAAAACGAATGGCGGCAAATAGCAGTTTCAATTCCTTATAGTTAAGATCTAAACCCTAAAATTGCTTGATAAATCAACATTCGACATGATTTGAAAATTCCTTCTTCTAATTCTCTTGACTTTCTCTTGACTTTTGTAAAACCGTATTTTCTTTTAAACTTAATAAATTTCAGCTGTTTTCTCTTTTTTTCATTTTGTCGTCGACCCCCTACGACTGGAGGTCGACGACACCGGTATGACATTTTTTGCATCTAATCGATGTCGGGATATTCGCGAAAACAGACGTGTTGAAAGCGGCGTATCGTTTCTACTGTGCCGTCGGGCTTTACTTCTTCAACGACTTTTCTTTCCGTTGTGGCATAATACACCGCATAACCGTTCTTTTTGAGCCAATAAACAAGGGAAAAAGTGGCGCCAAATTCCCCTTGAACGATCACTTTATCCCCCTTTGCCAGCTGGTTGGTTAACCATTCTTTGATTTCTTTTAGGAATTCGTTTTGCCACGGACCAACAGGCGGAATATTCATCCATTGCTTTTTTAAGGGTTCAGGAAAATCGATGAAGGATTCAGCGTTGAACCGCTGGCAAAGTTCCTGCTTTTGTCCTTCTGTTAACTTGTGTGACATGATAACCAATACTTTCATTTGCTACGACTCCTCTGGGTTTGTAGTGTGGAATAAGGATACTCACGGGGGAGCTGCTCAATTAATCTCTTTCCATTACTTGAGAAAAAAAGTTTCTCTGTTTCTTTAATGAACTGATGGGCTTTAGTGATGACATCTTCGCTATTATTTTCAGATAAAAACCCGGCATGGGCGATGTCATTGCGAAATTTAGAAACACATTTGTAAAGTTTATGCATTTTCTGATAATGCTCGTTTGAATTTGTTTGTAAATAATGATTAATCAACTTTTTAATGTTATCCCGAACTATACGTTTCCCAACATCTAAGTTTCTTTCCACTTTGCTATAAACATAGGCCACATGGGTAATCATCGATTCTGCTAGACAAATATAACCGTTGGCATACCGTTTATGATCAAAAAACCACTTTGCCAATTGGAATTGGAATTTGGCATCAGTGTCAGCTCCTTTAAAATAATCAAAAAAACGATTCAAATGTGGTTTAAGGTACGGGAAAATTGGTAGACCGTTTTTATGCTCGTATCCTTTTTCAAAATTGGAGCGAAATTGATCCACTTTACTTTTTAAACTTTTAATGTGGTTTAAATCCGCCAAATTGGATATATGTTTTAAGCTTTCTTTATAACTCTCATGATCGATTAACTCAGCGAAAAGATCCGCATGACCATAATGAATAAATTCATAAACCCCCCGAGTCCATTGGGTCACTTCAAACAACGCCTTCAAATCAACAACAGGAGTCACATTATCGTTTTTTGCTTCCAACATGCCATAGTATACACCCGACAGCTGAATGTTTTCGTCCTTTCGCAAGGTTTGCACAAAGTCAATCAACACAAACAAAAACAGGGGAATCGAACGAAAGGAATGAGTGATGTCTAAATACACTTCATCACCGGGCTTGATAAGCTGGCTAAATTCCATAAAGATCAGAAAATTTTTTATAATCTCTTCTGTATTTTTTCCATTTTGAATCAGCTTGCAACAAGATCCCCCAGTTGCTGAAGGGTTCATTTTTTTCAAATAACGGTCAATCGCTTCATTGACACAGGTCAGATCTGCTTCCGTTAGCGTTCCCTTTGATTTTTTTTCATCAAGTTCTAAGTACACGTCTTCTCCATACGAATTTTCTTTTACTTCACCAAAATAATAATAAACTTCCTCCCACATCGACTGATCCGTTCCAATCATAAAAATTTTATCCAATTGCAGATGTTCACTTAATGCCATGTGATAAACGAAGTGTCATACCCCTTATCACTGTTTGCAAATTTATAAGTAGTTTTTATGTATTTTCCTCCAGCGGTTGTTTTTTCTTTTTCCCGTATCCCTTTACCGAGGGGCGAGATGAGTACTTTTGCCATTATTTGATCTCCTCTCTATTCTTTCATGACATGCCCCCACCATCTCCCTACACTTGATGGGGGCACGGGTAAATTCTCTCAAACAAAAGCTTCTTTTGAAAAAATGAAGGAAACGCTTTAACGCTTAACAGAGATTATTATTTTTCTTGTCGATATATTTTTTTCAACTGATCCGCAAGGGCAGTGTTTATACTTTGAGTCCGATCGTTTACTTTGTGTTTATTGGAACAGTTTGATGGATTTTTCTTTTTTGTTTTGTACGACTGGTGATTATTTTTTTGCTTGCTTTGACGTTGCTCTTTTTCGTTATTGAGCAGCGATTGAACAGTCGGTAATACGAGGGTTTTTTTATAATTATTTAAAGGCATGTAATTCATTTTACTATGCGGAAGCGGCGACCAGTCTTTCATTTTCAAGAAAATCCTAACACTTTCCTGCTGTTCAATATCAATGCCGAATGTTTTTTGTACATATTGCTTATACTTTTCAATGTAATCAGTCGGCGAAACGAGCTTCATCTTTAAATCGAAAAAGGTGGATAAATGATATAAGCTCGCCTCATTTTTGTAAACGAAAACGGAGAAATGATCAAAGGCAACGATGGGGCTGTCCGAAAAGTCGATTGAATCGACCTTGGGCTCAGCCCTTTTTTCTGTTTTTAGGGTACAAAAAAATCGTCCTTTTTTATAGAATGAAATTGACCAAAAAACATTCTACAGAAAGGACGATTTCTTATGAATAATCAAATGACTATTCAAGAAAATTATAACACGCAATTAGAAATGACTCTAGAGGGTATTCAAAAAATAGAGGTTCAAAAGAATAAGAAACGCAAAAAACTAGTTTTCCAACCTTATTGCAATCGTCAAGTCATGAGCATTTTAGATATCGAAATGTATATTCCTGAAAATCATGTCGCCCGTTTAGTGGATGAAATGGTGGAATCGATTCCGGATGAAGTGTTGTATACTCATTATGTTGGTGGGGGTCGTGCACCCTATCACCCTAAAATGTTATTGAAAGTGATTTTATATGCGTACACTCAAAATGTTTATTCAAGTCGGAAAATAGCGCAAATGGTGAAAGAAAATCTTCCGATGATGTGGTTGGCGGGATTGCAAACCCCTGACCATCGCACAATAAATGATTTTCGTAGTGTTCGTATGTCAAACATGATGGATTCTGTATTTGAACAATTTGTCCTTCAACTAGTAGAACAAGGACTTATCGACCTCGACCATATTTTTGTGGATGGTACGAAAATAGAAGCGAATGCCAACAAATATACGTTTGTATGGCGAAAATCCGTAGAAAAATATGATCAGAAACTACGAGCCAAAATTCAATCGTTTCTACAAGAAGCGCACCAAATCGCCTTGGAGGAATTAAAAGAAGAACAATTAGAAGAAGAATTAGAAAAATCATCGGCACAACTTTCTGAGAGAATAGAAGCTTTGGAAAAAGATTATAAACAGGAAGAAGACAAAGAAAGAAAAAAAGAACTTCGCTCTAAAAAATCCCAACTCACCAAACAACTGAAAACGATTCAAACGGATTATCTTCCACGATTACGAAAATACAAAGTACAAAAACAGATTCTAGGTGAACGAAATAGCTACTCGAAAACCGACCATGAGGCCACTTTTATGCGAATGAAAGAGGACCATATGAAAAACGGCCAACTCAAGGCGGGTTATAATGTTCAACTCGCCACACAACATCAATTTATCGTGGGATTTGAAATTTATCAAAATCCAGGAGATACTCGCTGTTTCCAACCATTTATGGAAAAGTTATTGGAATCGATGCCGAAGGAAAAGAAACTCAAGTATGTCATTGCCGATGCAGGATATGCGAGTGAAGAAAACTATTTATATGCGATTGGCGAAGAAAAAGAACCTCGTTTTGAATTATTAGCCCCATACCAAACCTATTTGAAGGAACAAAGTAAAAAGTTTAAAAAGGATTTATCAAAAGTACAAAACTGGAAATACATCGAAGAAGACGATTGCTTTATCTGTCCGAACAATCGGAAAGTCGTATTCAAGTATTATCAAAAAAGAAAAAATGCATCTGGATACATACAAGATTTGAAAGTGTACGAGTGTGAAGATTGTACGGATTGCCCGTTGAAGAATGGGTGTACGAAAGCCAAAGGAAATCGTCGAGTATATTGGAACACGATTTATGAAGAAATGAAAGCGAAAGCCAAAGCAGCTCTTGGTGACGAACAAAAGGCAGCTCTTTATGCGAAGCGTAAAGTGGATGTCGAAAGTGTGTTCGGTAACATCAAGGGCAATTTGCGTTTCACTCGATTTCTGTTACGGGGGCTTCATAAAGTCCGAACAGAATTCGGGATTGTGGCAATGGCCCACAACATACTGAAATGGGCCGCAAATTCCCAAACCAATTTCAAAAATAAGGAAACAGAGCGAATGGAAAAACTCATTGTTTTCTCCATTCGCTCTGTTTTTATGGACTTTTTAGACAAGCCCTCCGCTTCTCCCAGCTGATTGCCAGCTGTTTCTACATTTACTTTTACAACTCCAAACATTCTTTGCAGAAAGCCTTGTGATATGGAAATGCCTTGAATGCGTTCAAATCGAGTAGGAGGGAGCGATTAACTCCCGTCCTCTCACACCACCGTACGTACGGTTCCGTATACGGCGGTTCAATTAAGATAATTGACGCAAGTCTTTATAACTTCCGTGAATAGCTGTTCTCTTTATGCCAGTGGTCACTCCACCCTCCAAGAGATCTCCCACGGGATTCACCGCTTCCTCCCTCAAGTGAGGTACTACGTTTTCTGTGTTCATCATGACACACTGAATGCCAAGGGCTATTCTCTCTTAATTGTTCGGTCCTTCTTAGTTGTTCTAGACCAACTAATACTATGACCTCTGCTGACTTCTGACGGTTCAGCTATCTATCACTAGATAGGTTACCAAGGTTACTTGGCGTGCCAGCCAGACCTCCCCGGGTAAGAGTGTAATCTTTCCTTCCATCCATCTGCTTCATTTACTCTGTATCACCTTCGGCAGAAAGGGCTTTGTTTTGTCTTGCAAACTCACCCAGTGATACCTAGCCTCATATGAAGTTCGTGTTCCTCAGACCGGAAGTTTGCCGCTCGCTTCCTTCAGATTCCGCGTCACCACGGACACCCTTGCGTTAAGCTAACTGCTACTTCTGCCTTCGCAGCTCGGGACTTTCACCCTATAGATTACACCCATGCCGGGCGCACAAGGAATGTACCGTTTTTTCCTTACAAAAACGCCATATTCGATTCGCAATTCCCCTTCTTCCAAACGATAGGTAAAGCGAATCCAAGAAACAATTCCAATGACAATCGTATAAATGATAATGGCAAACGGCACGGCGATATCCCACATAGAGGAAATCGTTTTATTCCCGACAATAATGACGAGAATGATCGGTAAAATCGCGTCTTTCAGTTGTTTTACGATATTGGCTACAACGGAAATGGGGTGCAGTCGTTTTTTCTTAGACATCTTCATCCGCCACCCTCGCCAATCTGGAAATAGAATAACGCAGCTCCTCCGCTTCCTCCTCATCAAGTGCCGGAATTTCATGCACCGTTGCGGCAGTGGAAATGGTGACGGATGCCAGTCTGTATTTTTTTAATAATGGCCCTTGACTTGAATCAACATGCTGGACCCGAATCATTGGAATCAATGTACGTTTCACGACAAACAGTCCTCGTATACTAAGTTTCAGAAAGTTTTTTTATCGAATTTCCAGTCCGATACGCTCCTTGACAATCGCATATCTTGGGTGGTTGCCTTTGTGGGAGGGGCGCGCCCCTCCCACAAAGGGTTGAGCGTACCGGGGTT
>NZ_JBVVUU010000068.1:0-7691 GCF_056032925.1 Aeribacillus sp. JST-2 | reverse complement strand
TGAAGAAGCTATTATGTGTTAGCGAAATTTAAAGAAAACGCGAGAATTTTGAAGAAAATTAAAGTTTATAGAGGGAGGATGAATGTAAAAATGACAAAAATTATAAAAAATGGAACGATTGTTACCGCAACGGATATGTATGAAGCAGACTTGCTTATTAAAGATGAGAAAATTGCGATGATTGGTCAAAATTTAGAGGAAACAGGCGCTGAAGTGATTGATGCAAAAGGTTGTTATGTATTTCCGGGTGGTATTGATCCCCATACCCATTTGGATATGCCGTTCGGAGGTACGGTGACAAAGGATGATTTCGAATCCGGGACAATTGCAGCAGCTTTTGGTGGAACAACGACCGTCATCGATTTTTGTTTAACAAATAAAGGAGAGCCGTTGAAAAACGCCATTGAAATTTGGCATAACAAAGCGAAGGGAAAAGCAGTTATTGATTACAGTTTTCATTTAATGATTAGTGAAATTACAGATGAAGTGTTGGAAGAACTACCGAAAATCATTGAAGAAGGAATCACATCTTTTAAAGTGTTTATGGCTTATAAAAATGTATTTCAGGCAGATGATGGAACGTTATACCGCACGTTGATGTCTGCCAAAGAGCTTGGAGCGCTTGTTATGGTTCATGCGGAAAATGGCGATGTAATTGATTACTTGACGAAAAAAGCGCTCGAAGAAGGGAATACGGATCCAATTTACCACGCGTTAACACGGCCACCGGAATTGGAAGGCGAAGCGACAAATCGGGCATGTCAGTTAACAGAGCTTGCCGGTTCCCAACTTTATGTTGTTCATGTAACGTGTGCGCAAGCGGTTGAAAAAATTGCACAAGCTCGCGATAAAGGTTTAGATATATGGGGAGAAACGTGCCCTCAATATTTGGTGCTCGATCAATCATATTTAGAAAAACCTAATTTTGAAGGCGCGAAATACGTTTGGTCTCCTCCGCTTCGCGAAAAATGGCATCAAGAGGTGTTATGGAACGCATTGAAAACCGGTCAGCTTCAAACGTTGGGATCTGACCAATGTTCGTTTGATTTTAAAGGACAAAAGGAACTTGGACGAGGAGATTTTACTAAAATTCCAAACGGAGGACCGATTATTGAGGACCGAGTCAGCATCCTTTTCAGTGAAGGAGTGAAGAAAGGAAGAATTACTTTAAACCAATTTGTCGATATTGTGTCTACAAGAATTGCCAAATTGTTCGGGTTATTTCCCAAAAAAGGAACTATTGCAGTAGGTTCTGACGCAGATTTAGTAATTTTTGACCCGAATATTGAAAGGGTAATTTCAGCTAAAACACACCATATGGCTGTTGATTACAATGCGTTCGAAGGAATGAAAGTAACGGGTGAACCGGTATCCGTTTTATGTAGAGGTGAATTTATTGTCCGTGATAAACAACTTGTGGCAAAGCCAGGCTATGGACAATTTTTAAAACGTAAAAAATATAGAACGACGTGAAAAAATACAGAATTTTCCAAGTTACTGATAAATTGAAAAAATTAGAAATTTTTAAAAGGAGTGATATGATGAGCAATAAATCTAATTATTTAAAGTCCCCGGACCTTTTACCGGTACCTTACAACCGAAAAACTATTGGAAAATTAGGATTTGCTTTTATTTGGGTAGGGATGGCGGTAGTACTTGCAGCATTTGCGATCGGTGGTGCTGGGGTTCAAAATTTATCTCTTTTTTGGGTCATTTTAGCAACTGTTATTGGCTCAATTTTAATTGGTTTATGTATGACGATTATTGGCGATATCGGTATTGAGCATGGATTATCATTTCCTGTGTATATGAGAGCGCCATTTGGGACGATTGGCACACATATTCCTTCTTTGATTCGTGGTTTTGCAGCTTCCTGCTGGTTTGGCATTAATACGTATTTTGGCTCAACGGCTATGAATGGGATATTAAATATTTTATTTGATTTTGATAATTGGTTAATATGCTATATAATATTTGCTCTTGTACAGTTAATTAATACAGCATTGGGAATTAAGGCGATTGAACGTTTTGCAGATCTGGCTGCACCAGTTATTATCATTATTTCAGTTTGGATGTATACAACTTTGTCGGACAAAGCATTGGAAGAAGGACACCATATTTGGTCATGGGTGGAACATCCGGTTACTGGCGGAGCAGCTGTCACAGCCTTTATCATCGTTATTATGAGCAATATGGGATTTTGGTCTACACTGGCTGCAGATATGCCCTCCATATCAAGATTTATTAAAGCGCCAAAATATGAAAGAAATTGGTTTAAGCGAAATCAAGCATCAATTATTGGTAATATAGTAGCTTTGACGATTACACAAACATTTATGGTAGTTATTGGCGCGGTTTCCTATATTGCGCTTCAAAATTATGATCCGGTTTTTGCCCTTCAACAATCGGCCGACGGTTTGATTCTTGGAATTCTTTTGATTATGATTGTTCTGGCACAATGGTCTACCAATACATCCGCCAATATTGTTCCAGCAGCGACAATTTTTTCTAATGTTGGAGGTCCGAAATTCCCGTTTTGGGCAGGGGTATTTGCTGCAGGTATTATCGGAACGATGGTACAGCCTTGGAGTTTATTTGACATCATTATTTCGGCCCTATTAATTTGCGGAGGCATATTGTCAGCCATAGTAGGGATTTTATTTGCAGACTATTATTTATTGCGCAAGCGTCGTGTTAATGTGTATGACCTTTATAACGATCATGGGCAGTATCGCTATTTCAAAGGGTTTAATCTTGCAGGATTTATTGCTTGGACTATTGGTGGAACCGCAGCTTCTCTCCTCATAAACTATTCGTTTGTGGTCGGATTCGTCGTCGGTGCAGTATGTTATTATTTCTTAGCAAAGTACTGGTGGTTTCAAAAATATAAACAAGCTGAAATTGAAGATCCAGATGATGAAAAATATTTAGGAATAACAGTTGGAAGGGATTGGATCATAGATGAAGAACCGATAGAAGCCTCTGATGTCGTTACCGTAAGTACGAATGCAAATAAGGGTGTCAATATATAACACCAAATAGCACGATCAAAATGAATTATTCTCAAAATCACAATATTTATCAAATTATTTACAAAAATATACTACAGTTGTTTTGTTTTCCGCTGAGGTGGGGATATACCCCACCATTCTCACTTATCGTGGGTGCAGGACGAAGGAATGTGTGGCTTTCAGTCTATGAGATAAGCGATTGAGAGTATTGTGAAGATTTAATTACATCAAATGGGTTGTTAGTATCCTCTAGTAGCAAATAAATGGCTGTGAATTAAGCATTTATAAGAAATCGAGAAATCAAAGAGATAATTGCGCTTTATTGAGGGAGGTATGTCGATGTCTTCACATCAAGAATTTCTGGAAGAAAAGGATAAAATTGATTATTTGCTTCAACAAGGGTACTATATAAAAACTGTTAGAGAAAATTTAAGTGGAGCTTTCGTCGAATTCGAATTAAAAATTCCAGACCCTTCAGGTAAAAAGGACGCTACTCAAATACTGCATATTAAAAATGCGGATGCTCGTAAGTATTTTTCATCCTTATTAATGAAACAAGCTCAGTAGTTTACTTAAGAGAATTGTTTCAAGAGATGAATATAAATTTTTACATGCATTCACATTCAAACAAAAAGAAATATGAAGACAGACACATGAGACATGTGTGGCCGTGTGTTTTGCAGGTCGTTCTAAATGAAAAAGCAGGTTCCCGGTAAGGGGTCAACCTGCTTCTTTTGTTTGTGGAGGCGAAAGCGGTTTTGGGTTGCATGAATTGAGGCCGATAACAATCGTCTTTTTCATTCGTAAATCTTGTCGTTGTTTGCTTCCATTTTCTTGCGGACTCATCGTAAGTAATTAAGTTGATCGGCTAGGCGATTGATCTTCAGCTTGTTGTTTAGCGACTGCTTTGACTCGTTTTCTTTTGCAAGCTCTGTTAGCATGATTTTGTTCTTGAAACTTTCTCTTTGTTGAGCTCATGTTTTAAATAAAGAAGCGCTAATTCAACCATACTAGTTGATTCCAAACGAGAAACCGACCGTCGAATCGTATCGGCACTCCTTTACCGTCTCTTTCGGCATGGATGTGCAAATGCGGTTCCGTAGTATTTCCCGAATTGCCAACATTCCCGATCTGTTGTCCTTCTTGCACCTTTGCCCCTTTACTGACCATAATACTTCCTGTTTTCATATGGGCAATAAAAATCACGGCATCTACATTTTCACATGTTAGCGCAACATAGTTACCTTCCGGATTTTCATGATCCGTATTCGGAGGTGTCAAGTCAGGCAAGCGATCTCTCACTTCCACCACTTCACCGTCGCACGGACTATACAGTGCATCGCCGTATATCGCATACTTTTCGAGGTTTTGCGGATACAAGCCATTTGCTCGAGTGCCGAAGCGGTTCAGTTTGACGATGTCCAAAGCGTATTTCTGGGGAGGATAAGAACTGTGGTAATTCATCTGCACATGACTTCCCCCGTGTCCGACATAATAGATACCGTTTTTTAAAGGAAAAGACAGTTCAATTGCCTCTTCTTGTGACGTATAACTGCTGAAGACAAATACGTTATAGATGCCGATTATGAGAATGAGCACAACGTAGATTCCTATAGACATTTTTTGTGTGCCACTAAAAGTTGTACGGAACGGCAAAGTACGTGTTTTTTTCCATGACCGGTAAACGGCGACAATGAGTAAAACTAGCTCTATATACCGGAGGTAATAACCTATCCAATCCCAACTGCCTGTCTGAAAGAGCCACACGATGATCAATGTGGTTGAAAGCATCTGTATAAACCATTCAAGCTTACTCTGAAAAGCCTTTTTCCAAAGTGAATAGATAAACATGACAGGCAAAACGAGTTGGATAGCAAATAAGTAAATAATTATTTCTAACATTAGATTACCTCTTTTTTTGACTTGTTGACCCTTTTCCTGCGATCATTTTTTATTACAATATTTGGAAGGGTTGTGACGCCCACATCACCGTTATATTGAGGGACAATTGACGCTTTTTGAGTTTCAAGCCCTTATCCCTTCCTTGGTAACAGTATAGTTTATATTACTTTTACTGTCCAAATTCATTAAAGGGATTATAAGGAGTTGAAATGACAATTTAAAAAATTGTAGAGGGGAAGAGCAATGAAAGAGAATGGGGAAAGGGCACGTCCTTAAGGATTGCTTTAATGGACGTTGTCCCTTTCGTTTTAGATATAAGGAGTATTGTAAATTTTTCACGGAAAGAAGTCTTTCCCACCACCACCGGCATTAGCGCAGGTGGTGGGAGGATGTCACATTTGTCGGATGTTTTGTTGATAACGCTTCTAATATGAAACGGGATTCATTGGCTTTGTTGTTATGGTGTTTTTGAGGAGCCGATAAATAAAGGGATTCTTTGGCTTGCGTAATGGCGACATAACAGAGTCGCCGTTCTTCCTCGATAGCTTCGTCGAATTTGCTAATGTTTTTTTCTTTTGCTTTCTTCGATGGGATCCGGTCTTCCTGTTCTTCTGCGTTTAAGGCGGCTTTATGCGGAAGAATGTTTTCGATGACACCAATTAAAAAAACGGTATCGAATTCCAATCCTTTGGCTTGGTGAATCGTCATCAATTTTACTACATCGGCATCCGTTTGACGTAAGTGGTTCATTTTTTCCTTCCACTGAATGGATTTATCAATGAAATTTAAATAATCTAAGATTGTTTGATGTTTTCTTGCTGAAATTTCCAACTCGTTTAACATTTCAACAATCATTTCTTTGTGAAAGGTTAAGCTTTTTCGTTTGTTCATTTCTAAATATTTGTCATACTCAAAAGCTTCGCCTTTTCGGATCGTTTGAATCGCTTGATGGGGGGTATATTTTTTTAAATTTTTAAGCCAAAGCAATTTTTTCTCTAACGATTTTTGTTGAAATGGCTTCAGTTGATTGAACAGCATCTGAATCACTTTTTGCACCTTGTTTGGACACGTTTTTTGATGCATTTCTTCTTCAATGGCAATGTGCTCCAAACATTTAGCAACCACATCTTTTTTTAGATGAGCATTTTGCAGATTTTTTAACCCAAGAGTGACAAGGTTTTTAACGAAATAAAAAAGGACTTCACCCCTTATTTGTAGAATTTTGAAGTGACCCAAAAACAAAATTCATAAGGAGGAAGTCACTTTGTATATTCTACAAGAAAGTCTATTTTCCTTTGAAGAATTGCAAATTTTAGAGTCAAAAGAGAAATTACCGATCTTTTTTAGTGCTCTAGATTTGCGTCCTTATGCTAAACAATTGAAAAGTTCTTCACCCCAAGGGGCTGAAGGCCATTGTAGAGAAGGGATATTAAGGGCTCTTATCGCCGCCCCATTAGAAAAAATTGATACCTTCACTGAACTTCACAATCGTTTAAAAAATGATGTGCGCTTTCGATACCAATGTGGATTAGATATTAGTCGTCCGCATACAGGCAATGCAAATTGGGGTGCTAAGTTTGATTCATTTGGCAATAAAATTACTTGGTTTGGTTATAAGATGCACCTTTCAGTTGATACCAAAAGCGAATTGCCGATGGCAATTGAAGTAACCCCCGCTCATATGAATGACGGAGATGTTGCCCCACAATTAATTGAGCAAGTCAACCAATGTGTAAAAACGAAAATCGAATATTTGATTATGGATGCAGGCTATGACCAACTGAAAAACTACGAATCCGCTAAGAACATCGGAGCACAAGCAATCATCCCATTGAACTTGCGTAATGAAAAAGAACCTCCAGCAGGAATCGCTTCAAATGGAACCCCACGTTGTTCTATGGGATACAATATGACTTATTGGGGATCCGAAAAGAACCAACTTAAGTTTCGGTGTCCCCATGCGACTGGAAAAGTTGATTGCCCCTTGGGCATGACTGCCTGTTCGTCTTCCAATTATGGGATGGTTGTAAAAGTAAACACTCTTAAAGATTTACGAAGATATTCGATTCCTCATCGTGATACTAAGCGTTGGAAAGAACTATATAATGAACGAACGAGTGTAGAACGCTGTAATTCAAGAATGAAAAGTTATTTAACCGCAAATTCTTTACACATAAGAGGAATTGAAAAAGTAAAAACCCATATCTATTTAAATGCAATTGTGTTAATAGCTTCAGCACTAGCAATGAACAAGCAAAGTAGAAAGCAAATTGTTATTTAAAAATAATAAAAATTCATAAATTCTGTAAGTATGCTCAAATTTGTGGATTGATCCCTTTCTAAACTTTATCAAAATTAAAAATTATTGTAATAAAACATCTGATTATAATCAGCATTTTTTAAACGCTTTTTTTGTAGAAAATCAAATTTTGCAAAACACTCAGTTTTGAAAAAGTTGTTGGATCGATCTCTTTCAATAGTTCATTTATTGTGGATTGTGTGGTATCCCTATCCATCATAGTTTCTCCTTATTCTTAGGATTTGGATAGGACTGCCAATCCTAATTATAAGGAGTTTTTTTTATATCCAAAAAGATGAAATTTAACATAAAATTGGCTTGACAAATTAAATTAAAATTAACTTAATGCAATGCTACTGTTTTAACATAGTTTTCATATCATCATTGTCACTAACGATGTTTTATAATGCTCCCATAAGGTGAGACACATGAGCGTGATAAATAAGTTATAATGATACCATGAAAAAAAGAAACCGATA
>NZ_JBVVUU010000067.1:0-7835 GCF_056032925.1 Aeribacillus sp. JST-2 | reverse complement strand
GTTACGAGTGGCATAAGGGTATCTTTGTTTGCTTTTTAAAGATGGTAATAAATGTAATGAAATTTACTCATCTACAGTTCCTTATTTAAATAATCCATGCTGCCGCCTGCCTAATAACCGAATCAAAATTTAGAAGAAAGCAAGATAGATGTTGAGGACGTCTTTCTCATTTAAAAGAATTTCAAAATGTCCTTTTACGCTATTTATAAGCTGCCGTCTACCTGATAAAACTCAGAAGATTCTTTTATTTTAACTTATACTTTTGGATCATCAATTTTATCATTGAAGCTAGACAAACTGTCCCAAATAAAACAACTGTGTATGACAAAATAAAAGTGCAGAGCTTTGCAAAGGAAAAATGCAGAGTCCTGCACTAAATTTTTGTGCATAAACAAAAAAGACTTGCCAGTCACCCCAAGTCCCACTACAGTAATTGTGTCGAGCAATTGGTAGTGGAGGTAAGAAAGGATGCTAGCAATGTCTGATATTAATTGTATCAAACATTTAAGAAATAACAAAGGGTTATCTATTTCAGAAATACAACGAACAATGGGAATTAATTGGCGAACAGCTAAGAAGTATGCGGATGAAGATCAACTCCCTAAACAGAAATCATTTAAAAAGAAAGGGATGATGTATGAGGAAAAGTGGGGAGTAATTGTTTCAGATTGGCTGTTTGAGGATTTAAAGTTAAGGAAAAAATTAAGAAGAACAAAGAAACAAATATTTGAAGAACTAAAGGAAATGGGTTTCCAAGGTTCTTATCGTACTGTTTGTTACTTTATCTCTGAATGGATGAATACTCACCAAGAAGAAAAGGATAAAGGGTATGAAAGATTAGAACACCCTCCGGGTGAAGCTCAAGTAGACTTTGGAGTAATGGAAGCTGTACAAGATGGAGAAATTGTGGATATTCATGCTTTAGTTATGACGTTTCCTCATAGTAATGCTGGATTTGTAGTACCGTTACCAGCTGAAAATCAAGAATGCTTCTTACATGGTCTCAATATTCTTTTTAAACAGGTTGGGGGAGTACCTAAAAGGATAAGAATCGATAATTTGACCCCCGCTGTGAAGAAAAAAAGAACAAAAAATGAAGAAGCACAATTAACTGATGAATTTGTTCAATTTCAGAATTATTATGGCTTTGATGTGCAGGTATGCAATCCAAGAAGTGGCCATGAAAAAGGAAATGTTGAGAATAAAGTTGGATATATACGCTATAACTTTTTTACTTCAGCTCCAATAATGGACAGCTACGAGGGTTTAACTGATCAATTATTTCATAAATTAGAGGCGGACAGAAATAGAATTCATTATGCCAAAAACGTACGTATTGAGGACTTATGGCAGGAAGAACGGGATTATCTTCTAGCCTTACCAGAAAAGCCCTATCCTGTATTTAAAGAGCATCTTGTGAAAGTAAACAAATATAATGAAGTGAAAGTGGATCAGACGTTGGTTCATGTCCCTAAGGGTGGCAACTATAGTCAATTACAAATGATATTAACATGGGATCAATTAAAGATTGTTTCACCTAATGGGGAGATATTATTGGATGACTATCGGCCATATATGAAAAAGCGAAAAGCTTTACCATGGCTTTCAATAATTAAAACATGGATTCATAAACCAAGGGTTGTAGAATATTCGCGCTATAATAAGTATTTACCGGGAAGAATTAAAGAATTTTTGTTGGTAGATAATTTAATTATTCGTCGAAAACGATTAGAAGGTCTAGCTAGTTTATTAATTTCTCATGACATGAAGAAGATTAAGGAAGAGTTCTATGAATTAATTGCACAGGATAAGCTACCTAGTGATAATAATCCTTATGAAGTGGACTGGAGTAAATACGATTCATTAGCTCCTAGAGAGGAGGCTGTCAATTGAAACAGGACATTAAAGAATTGTGCAAGTCATTGAGGTTAGCTTATGTTGCGGATGTATACGAGCAAATACCGTTTGAAACTCCGGAACAATACTTGTATGGGCTACTTCAGGAGGAAATAAGATTAAGAGAAAAAGCGAGAGCGATCCGTTTGATAAAAAAGGCGAAGTTCTTAGATAAAAAGAGTTTACATGATTACGAGTGGACCGAACAACTTCGGTTCCCTCCTCACTTAACCAAAGAGGATTTGTGTAGCCTACAATTTATTGAGAATCGAGAAAATGTAGTTTTAGTTGGTTCACCCGGGACAGGAAAGACTCATTTAGCCACAGGACTAGGGAGAAAAGCTTGTGAACTAGGTTATGAGGTTCGTTTTTACCGTGTTGCCCACCTAGTTGAGGAATTAGAGCAAGCTTTACGTAACAACCGTTTATCAGCATTTAGAAAACGGATGGAGAAGGTTGATTTGGTCATTTTAGATGAAATGGGATACTTACCATTTAGTAAAGAAGGAGCTGAATTATTATTCCAAATCATATCGGAGTTTTATGAACAGAAAAGCGTAATTATTACATCTAACTTAGAATTTAGTCAATGGAACCGGATCTTTACAGATTCTCGATTAACAGCAGCGTTAGTGGACAGGCTAATTCATCACGCCCATATCATCTCTTTTCATGGCGAGAGCTATAGACTGTCCCACGCATTGTCGAAAAGGAATGAAATGGGTGGCAAACCTCTGCATTTTTAATTGCATTTCTCTGCACTTTTCTATTGCAAAATACAATTCGCACTAAAGCCTGCAGTAGTGACTTTTAAGTCATTATATTAAAAAAGTCCTTTTTCCAAAAAAAGAGATTTTAAAGATATGTTTATACTGTTTGTGCTCTATGTATTTTTTCTTCCCTTGGCAGCGTTAATGGACAAGGCTTTGAGAAATGGGGCCTTATATGAAAAAAATTTGGCTTATATGGAACAATCGGACACGGTTAACTATTAATAAAATTGTGTACCAGGATGAAAGCATGATAATAGTTAGTAGTTCCTATTTTACAAGCGTTATATGGAATTTAATTTACAATTAACCCTATATGTGGTAATATAGGGAATTAAAGGGGCTTGTATAAAATTGCTAATTTAGGAGGTAGTAACAATGAAGCAATGTGTAGACCTGAAAAAAATTGTGATTTTAGGATTACTTGCTAGTCTTTTAACTTTTGCATTAGGTTTAATGTCAGCTCAAGTTACTACTGAAATAGGAACTGTAAATTCATCTTTCGCATTATTAGCTACTAAACTCGGAATTAAACAGGCTACAGCAGGGCTTATTATTGATTTGGTTTCTGGAGGTTCAACCCTTTGGTCAATTGTTGCGGCAGTAGCTGGAATTAGCGGCGCCGGATTAATTGCAATTGGAGGTATTACTGCAATTAAAGCCGTTATTAAAAAGTCAGGAAGAGACTTTGCTATTTCCTGGTAATTAAAGCTGAAAGATTACAAGCCCCCTCTTTTTTCTGTTTACCTAGTCAGGAGGTGCCAGTTCAATAATGTTTACTAGTAATTCAGTCTTTTCTTTTTTAGATAAAATGATCAATATAATAAAATATAACAGAAAATCTGCTTTGCGAAAATTTTTAGCAGACTGGCAGCTGGATAAAATTGATCTTAGAAAGATATATGCATGGATTACACTCATTATGATTTTTATTATGAGTGCTTTGTTTTTTTTAACAGTATTTTTAACTGGTTATATCATCAAGGATCTAGATGCAAATACATGGTTAAATGTCTTTTTGAGCTTTGTAATATTTCTTGCTTTCTTCAACTCATTAAGTTTCTTTAATAAAAAATCTTCTGTTTTTTATTATGACACGACAAAAATGTTGTCTCAATTAAAAAGTTATAGAGTTTTGCAAGTCATTGCTTCTATTTATGGTGACTCATTGAAAAATACAGTGATAATGTGGTTCGTTTTGTTAATGCCTGTAGTTTTAGGGATACATATAAATTACCCAAGTTTTGATCTAAAATTTTTAATTTACTATTTTCCGCTATTTATTCTATTAAGTTTAATAATGACTATGTTTTTTTCATACTTCCGCTTTTTGTTTTCCCATTTTTTTTATATACAATCACTGCGTTTATTAAATCGCTTTTTTATATTTATAGTCGTTGGGCTCTTATTTTTTTTATTACCCTTCACGATCGCTTCACTGTTATTCAATTCACAAAAATTTGGAATTAAATTAGCAGATATTGTGATAAAATATCAGTCTTTTTTAATGGAACTCAGTCTGCCTAAGGACATATATAATCTCGAGTTTCATAAACTTTTCATCGTTTTTCTTTTCATGCTATTCATAGCTGGTGTATTCACTTTGATATGGATCAAAACATTAAATCATTTAGATTTAATACCTTATTACCAAATTCGTACCCGTAAAAGCTCTATATCTGATAAAGATAAGTTCATAAATACGAATAAATATTTTTTTGTAAAAGACATACTTCATATTAAGCGTGTTAGTTCATGGTTTATTGGGCATATAGGAAAAACTATATTAGGCTTGCTAGTATTTATCGGAATCGCCTTGCCAGTAGTACAACATTTTATTGATTCAACATCACCGTTGTTTTTTTTATCCATTATAACAGTATTTGCTTTTGCCATATTTCAAATTGTTGGCGACTCACTAAAAATGATATTAGCGGTTGATACAGAGGCCAAGAATATACACTTGCTTGTTTATACCAAATATACAATGTGGGATATTGTCAAAGAAAAATGGTATATATATTTTATTTTTACATTTCTAGTCACTTTTTTCGTAGTCTTATTATCTTCTGTTTTTATAAATGTAAATATTTTTCTGTATGCTTTATCAATCACTATTATGCTCACCTACGGTGGACTGAGTGGTTTATTTCAAATATTCTCAACAGCGTTATACCCACGGATAAATTGGGAGCATCCCTATGAAATTGGTGAATCCCACAAAGCTAATTTTATAGATAGCATTTTAAATAATGGTCTAACTTATCTATACACGGTTTTCATAGGAGGATTACTGATCGCAGATCAATTTTTCGGATTAAAATTAAACACTATGGTTGCATGTATTCTTATATTAACTCTCGTTGCTTTTTTCTTTTGCGCTTATGCCATCGTTGCTGCGTATACTAAACAAATTTCAGTCAAGGAGGTTTTCTTAAAAAATGATTAAGGTGAAAAATTTATCTAAAAGATATGATGAAAATATCGTTTTAGATAACCTTAATTTCCAAGTGGATACGGGTTGTATCTATGGGATTGTTGGTACCAATGGTGTTGGGAAAACTACCTTTCTACGTATCCTTGCAGGTTTATCCAAACCAGATCATGGTGAAATATACATTGATAACATAAAACGTGTTGGTAATAATAGTAATAAAAAAATAAGTTTTGTTCCTGATTCCGCTTCTTTATATGAATATTTAAGCGGGGAAGAATACCTTTTGTTCTTTGCATCTATTTTAGATGTTTCGAAAGAGTTGCGAAAAGATAAAGTTTCTTATTTAATTGACCTCTTCAATTTAACATCAGCAAAAGATGAATTGATTAAGACATATAGCCACGGAATGAAACAAAAGGTATCTATTGCATCAGCATTATTGAACGATCCAGATATATTATTATTAGATGAACCTTTGACAGGAATCGATTTAATCAATTCACATATTATAAGACAATATATAAAAAAGTTTGTAAAAGCAGATAAAACAGTCATTCTAACGACACATTTACTTGAATTGGCACATTCTCTATGCGATAAAATAGGGATTTTACATAAAGGTAAAATTGTCGAGGAATTTTCAACCAATAAATTAAGTCTCGATTCAATAGAAAAGCGTATTACATCAGTTTACTTAGGTGAAAATTCTGGAGAAATGATGAGCAAATGAATTTTCAGGGAAGGGGTATAAAGGATGTTGTTCGTCAGCTTGTATCTAATAACAAAATATTGTTTGTCATTTCTTTACTTTTATTTTTTGGGGGAATGGCAGGGGGGTATTTGTTTAGAATAGATGCAGTAAGAGGAGACTTAAACTATATACAGGCTTCTGATGTAGAAGACTTACTTTTTAATAATATAAAGGCATCACTAGTTATTGCTTCGGGATTACTTTCTCTAGGTATTCCTACTGTTATATTTTTGATAACCAATGGGTTAATAGTCGGTTCCTCTATTCAGCAGCAATTGGAGCTTGGATTGTCTATTTCAAGTATTTTTGTAAAGCTAATCCCGCATGGAATATTTGAGATACCTGCGATATTAATAAGTGGAATCATTGGATTAAAAGGCGTATCAATTATTATTGAATATTTCCGTACTTCTTTAAGTACAAAACAGCTAATAAAACAGACGTTATTTGAAATAGCCCTATTAACCAGTATAATATTAATTTTCCTTACATTGGCAGCAATAATAGAATGGTATATAACCCCATTATAATATTGGAGGTCATGTCATGAGTGTAAAATTTGCAAATTTTCTATCAACTTCCCTTTTTTTCTTAGCATTGATCGTTATAGTACTAACTAAAAATCTATATTTAGGTTTATTCCCCTTAATTTTGTCTATGTTTATTCTTACTTGGCAATTAGGAGGAAAGATAAACAATAAAATGTTAAAATTCATTTTTTTGGGCTTTGAATTTCTGTTTCTTTTTATACTCTCATTTTTTTTAATAAATCATCTTCTTACGAGGGGTATATAAATGAATATTATGAATAAACCAAGTATCAAGTTGGTATGGTTTGGAATATTGGTAAACTATATATTGCTTTATTTAAGTATTTTTGATTATTTAAACAATTATATGAAAAGCATTTTACCGGATTTAGACAGTATGGTCTCGGTCATATTGGTTTCTATAATTGGTATTCTTAATTTAGCTTCTATTTTCATAGGGGTTCTGATATTAAGCATTATAGCGTATATATTTGGTCGAATATTTCGTATTGGGATAACTAAGCGAGAATTTTTATTTATTTGTAGTATAGTTATGTTGGTGAACACTTCCATTCAGATTCCCATAGCTTTGGCAAACTTTATAAATGACTCAAATAATATTGTTTTGGTTAGCAATAATCTTTTATTTACTTTATTTAATCCTTTCTTATTGTTATCTATTTTTGTCTTCTACAAACTATTACTTAAATACGATGTACCCAAAAAAATTATTATTAGTTATTGTTTAACATTTTATTTTTTACAATTAGGAAGTACTCTTCTCTCAAACAGAATGCTGAATTTATAACCATTGACCAAGGAAGGCTTAAGCAGTATGTGATTTGCTTATCCCAAAAAGTATAGTCTTAAATTGGTCAGTTGTGCAACTATTTTCGAATTAAAACAAAGTCATTTTGTTTTCAAAAATGATTTTGACTGAAAAATAACTGGCCAATCACAAAATAGAGATGACGTTGATATTAAACTGCCTGATGTTTTTGCAACGATAAAAGTTCAACTATTTCGCTCCGATTAATGTGTACGTCTTCATGACAAAATTCCATCCTGCATAGATAGCGAATCGGTCAAGGGGAAAATCGCCTTTGGCTGCGAGAAAGCTCGCAGAAGTAGCAGTTAGCTTAACGCAAGGGTGTCCGTGGTGACGCGGAATCTGAAGGAAGCGAGCGGCAAACTTTGGGTCTCTCGGAACACGAACTTCATATGAGGCTAGGTATCACTGGGTGAGTTTGCACAACAAAACAAAGCCCTTTCTGCCGAAAGTGATACAGAGTAAATGAAGCAGATGGATGGAAGGAAAGATTACACTCTTACCCGGGGAGGTCTGGCCTGGCACGCCAAGTAACCTTGGTAACCCGGATTAACCCCCGAGTTTTGGACATAGTTACTCTTAGTCTATCTTTTTCTTAAAATAGCTCTCTTTTTCTTGATTA
>NZ_JBVVUU010000066.1:0-8419 GCF_056032925.1 Aeribacillus sp. JST-2 | reverse complement strand
GACGGTCTGATTGACATCTAAATCCAGCTAACATGATGCAAGGTTCGTGTACAAATCACAGAAAATGGTGAAGAGACATTTTTAATAACGCAATGACGGCCAATATCAAATTTTAACTGCGAGTTAATTTGAATTAATGGAGTTAGTGTAGTAAATAAGTTTTCCTTTGCATCAACGTAGCTTTCAGCTAGACTATTAAAAATTTCCGAAAAAATTTTCGCGTTGCTCATTGATTTAAAAGTATTGCATTGAGTTGAATCTATTAAAAGCAATGGAACACTTATAGACTTTGTCAACTTACAGAGCGTATCTTCTTCATTTTGAATATCTAAAATGATTATTATCGTTTGTTGGCTAATTTGCAATTCTACGTCTTCCAATGTAGAACTATGTACAAAATCAATATCACTTTTCTTAAAGATACATTGAAAAAATTGAATGATAGCGTCATTTTTAGAAAAAACAATAGCATTCAGCAATATTAACCACCCCCTAATATTTTTCCTGGTTTACAAATATTTTGAATTTTCATGGTAATAATATATAAATAATCAATTTTTTTCAATAGAATCAAAAAAATAGAATGAAAAATTTAAATTATTTTTGTTTATTAGCGGAATATCTTAATAAAATTAACACATTAATTTTGGATAATAATCTAAAGTTTTCTTAATATTGTAAGAGGGTGCTAGATAACTAATACACTAATATGATATAACAAAATATGAAAGGAGGGGAGAAAAGTAAAGTGGGCGGTACGGTTACACAATAGGAGTATTTCTAAAAACGCTCACAATTAACAGCTTTTAAGCTTCTTCAATAGTTCATAAATAGAAGGAGCACAAATTTTTAGGAAATGGAGTGATTTTTTATGAGTAAGGAAAACTTAGTTCGTGCTTGGAAAGACCCTATGTACAGAATGTCAATCGACGGTAAGGTTAATCACCCAGCTGGAGATACTTTCGCAGAGCTCTCAGAAGCCGAAATGAGCGGAGTAGCGGGAGCGGGAGATGTTGAGGTAATGGTTTCTTCAGGATATATTTGCACAATCACAGGAGAATGCCCTAACTGCTCTTGGACATGCTTTATCCCTTGCTTTTAAAAAATTTAATTTAAGAACGGAGTGATCTTTTATGAGTAAGGAAAACTTAGTTCGTGCTTGGAAAGACCCTATGTACAGAATGTCAATCGACGGTAAGGTTAGCCACCCAGCTGGAGATACTTTCGCAGAGCTCTCAGAAGCCGAAATGAGCGGAGTAGCGGGAGCGGGAGATGTTGAGGTAATGGTTTCTTCAGGATATATTTGCACCATTACAGGGGAATGCCCTAACTGCTCTTGGACATGCTTCATCCCTTGCTTCTAAGATTTATACGAACTCCAAATTTAAAGTCTATCTTTTATGTTATCAACATTCCATTTAGCCTGAATATTTTCACTGAGCCCACAGTGGAAATGACAAAGACAAGTATGTTGATAACTACACATGTCTAGGTGAGTTTCATCGATATAGACTAACCATTCCTATACCACATGATGCAGAGGTAATTTCATATTACCTCTGCATCCCAAACTAACTTTTCTCGAAAGAGGTGTTTCGATGTCCATAACAAATTCACAGAAGAATGCTAACTATAGAAAGTCATCGTTCATTCACGAAAGAAAGTATGACTTTGAACAGAAAGATGACATATTAGATCATTCTAGGTATGAATACTGGAACAAATTTATCGGATCAGAAAAGTTAGTCGAAAAATCTCTCAAGCATAGGGATCTTTCCAAGACATCTTTCATTCGAATTTTACATTCTAAAGATTTCAGCGTCAAGATTTTAGAGGAACAATATAATCCTGACGAGTTAGAAGCTTTCCAGAACATTAAGTTGCCTGATTCATTAATAAAGATTGCCAAAGGTAAGGATCATAAATTCTTTTCATTTCTAATTCCTTTTTTACAATTAGGTTATGGAAAACTACAGGAATATATTCATAAAAATGAAAAGGTCATTACAGATAGCGCTACGGGTGCCATTTTGTCTGCCCTAGTAGAGCAGTTACTAAGATTATCGATTCGTACGCTAATTCTAGAACTTAATGTAGAAAGAGTGAGTGGTACATTAAAAGGTAGTACCCCAGAAGAAAGGTACCATTTTTTTAATGATACTTTACTAAAGGATAAAGAATTCGTTCAAAAAATTTATGATGAATACCCACTTTTGGTGAGATTGCTACTCACAACTGCTAGCCGTTGGGCTTGTAATGTTAGCGAAATAATTAATAACTATTGTAATGACAAAAAAAAGCTGGGTGAAACATTTGGGATTGATGAAGGAGCCTGCATCGAATTAATTAAACTCGGTACAGGAGATTTACATAAAAAAGGGAAAAGCGTTGCTCATTTGAAACTTACTGATGGTACTAAAATTGTTTACAAACCGAGATCACTTAAATTAGATGTAAACTTTCAAGAGCTATTAGAATGGCTTAATAATAAAAATTTAGCGCATTCTTTATATAAAACAAAGATTGTACTACGAGATGATTACGGTTGGGTCGAATTTATAGAACCTAGCTCCTGCCAGAAGGAGATAGAAATTAAAAACTTTTATCATCGCACAGGGTATTATTTAGGGCTTTTGTATGCAATTAATGCAGTTGATTTTCATTACGAAAATATTATTGCGATGGGCGAGCAACCTGTATTAGTGGATTTAGAAGCAATTTTTCATCAAGATGTAATAGAATTTGATGGAGAAACAGCGCTTGATAAAAGTCGGAATTTTATTCAAATGTCCGTATTACAAATTGGTTTACTGCCAACCAGCTTTTTTTCTGGAAAAAATAAAAAAGGTGTAGACTTAAGTGGCATTGGGGCAAGTGAGGGTCAATATTACCCAAACAAAGTAGCTACACTTGATAAAACATATTCAGATGAAATGATGATCGTACGGAAGGAAGTACAGGTACCAGCAGGTCATAATCGTCCGAAACTTAACGAAGAGTACACTGACCCATATCAATACAAGGGAAGTATAATCAAAGGATTTGAAGAAGTTTACAAATTAATTATGAATAATAAAACTGAATTTAAAAATTTAATTGATTCCCTTTTTTCCGAAGTACACACACGGCAGATCGTACGACAAACAAAACGATATAGTGACATTTTACAAATAGGTAATCATCCAGATTTTATGAGAGATGGTCTTGATCGGGAAATGTTAATAGATAAATTGTGGCTAGACACCTTATACTTACCTGATTTAACAAAAGTAATTAGTTCTGAAATATCTGATATGTTGTTAGGTGATGTTCCGTTATTTACAAAAATACCGAGTCAACCTCATTTATGGGATAGTAGGGGAAATTGCATTGAGAACTTCTTCAAAAAGGATGCGCTATCCATATGTAGGGATAAAATAGATCATATGGATCGTTTCGATATGGATCGGCAAATTGAGTTGATTGAAACATCAATGTTGTCTATAAAAAAACCTGAGAATCGTCAACTAAACAATTTGAGAAAAGGAAGCGATTATTCGAAAGATGAGTATTTAAAAGAAGCAATTAAGATCGGAGAGTACCTTCTCACGAAAGCGATTTATGGTTCCAATAATGGGGAAAGAGACATAGCTTGGATTGGGTGCAACCTTATTGGTGACGAGGAATTTGAATGGAAGATACAACCAATTGGAACGAATTTATATGATGGCCTCGGAGGCATAGCGATTTTTTATGGCTATTTATATAAATTGACAGGGCGCGCTGATTTTCGCGATACTGCCGAACAAGCTATAGTTCCGCTGTTGGCAAAGCTGCAAGATCCAAAGTATCCGAATATTGGGGCGTTTACTGGATTATCTTCTGATCTTTATGTCTTGAGTCATATGAGTGAATTGTTACAGAAACCGGAACTTTTAGAAGAAGCAACTTCTTTAATACCTTTACTAGACGAAAGTATTGAGGCCGATAAGCAATTCGATATAATAGGTGGAGCAGCAGGAGCGACTATCGTTCTTCTCGATTTATACGAGTTTAATAAGAATCCAATTTTTTTAAAACTTGCGCAAAAATGTGGAAATTACCTTGTTAAAAGCGCTGTTCCTATAGGCGAAGACGGTGGTATGGGATGGAATGGACAATCTTCATCTGCCCCTTTAGGGGGATTTGCACATGGGGTGGCAGGAATAGCTGCAGCTTTGGCAAAGCTACAAAAATATATCGATAACCACAGTTATAGTCATACGATTTCAGCTGCTTTAACGTTTGAAAGAAGTCTTTACGATTCGAAAAAAAGGAATTGGTATGATTTAAGATCGGTTCAAGGACAAACTCATAAAGATCTTGAGGTCTTTCCGACTGCATGGTGTCATGGGGCTGCCGGCATATGCCTGTCTCGAATTTTACTGTGGAACCTCGGTTACAAGGATGAATTATTCGAAGAAGAGATTCGCATAGCTGTAGATACGACTCTCAAATTCGGGTTTGTAAAAGATCATTCATTATGCCATGGGGATATTGGAAATATAGAAATATTAAACTATGCAAATAACTTTTTGAAAAGTGAAAAACTTTTGGCTGGAATAAACAACTATAAGTCACGATTATTAAATGAAATTAAAAATGGTGTTTACTGGTGCGGGCTTCCTACTTTGCACGAAACTCCAGGTTTAATGGTTGGACTTTCTGGAATTGGTCTCGGATTATTGAAACTATATGATGAGCATAAAGTTCCCTCAGTGTTAAAGTTGGATTCTGCGTTTTCTGTAAAAAATTAATTGAAAAAGAAGCCAATAATCTGCTCTTTAGTAGATTAATGGTTTCTTTGTCTAAGGAGAGTTGTTCATGCTGAAAAAGATATTCAGAAGGAACAAAATATCATTGATAAAACAATTGAATCAGCAACAATGTGGACCTGCATGCCTCACTATGATTTTGAATTTCTTTAATTTACCTTATAGTCAGGAAGAAATCACAAGGAAATGCTTCATAAGTAGAGAAGGTGTAACTGCCTTAAGTATAAAAAAAGTAGCTAATGAGTGTGGTTTACAAGCAAAAGTATACAGGGTGGGCGTTAATCAAATTGGGAAACTTAAACTGCCGGTCATCTTACACTGGAATAACAATCATTATGTAGTTTTGGAAAGGATAAAGAAAGGAGTATTTTTTATCGCAGATCCTGTCCTTGGGAAATTAAAAATGGGCATGGACGACTTTTTAAAGCACTATTCAGGTGTTGCTATTCAATTCCAGAAATTAAATGTAAACAAGAAAAAAAGAGGAACGATAAAAAAACGCTTGAAGTTTTATTATAAATATTTTTGTTCAAAGCCGAGTATCGTTGTTAATATCCTTCTTCTAACAATGGTTGTGCAGCTAGCAACATTAGTTGTTCCGTATTTTATTCAGTATTTAATTGACAATGTCATTTTTCCTGAAAATAATGATTTAATTCACCTTTTAGGTGTTTCCATTTTCCTTCTGTTTATAGGTTATGGAATATTTTCTATCGCCCGAGGACTTCTTATCGTCAAATTACAATCTGTTATGAGTACAAGTTTATCTTTTGATTTTTTCTCTCATATGATGGATTTACCCATGCGCTTTTATGAAAGTCGCATTAGTGGTGATTTGGCAAACCGAATGAACAATTTAACGATTATCCGGGAAGTTCTTTCTAAGAATGGAATTACAATATTGATGGATTTGCTAATGCTATCTGTCTATGCTTTAGTAATGTTCCTTTATTCACCTTATTTAGCTGTTTCAACCATCATCCTAGCCGGAATCCAGTTACTTTTCATGATCGCTTTTGTACCAAAATTACACCGTCTCACGCAACAAGACCTTTCTGTTCAAGGACAGACGCAAGGTTATCTCATTGAGGCTTTGAGGGCGATACATGTGATTAAAGCCAATGGACTAAACAATAAAGTGAAACAGAAATGGAAAGAGATCTATTCTGAACAGGTGAAGGTCACAGCAAGAAAGTTTCTTCTAGGTTCTACCGTAGATGGAATTGTTGGAACCTTAAGAATTACTTCACCATTACTTATTCTATGGTTTGGTATTCAAGAAGTTATTAATAACAATATAACAGTAGGGCAGCTTCTAGCCTTTAATGTTATTGTTTCATCATTTCTTGCTCCAATAGGGTCCCTTGTTTCAAACATACAACAGTTTCAACTACTAGATAATGTATTTAAACGAATCGAGGATATTTTTGATTCAGAAATTGAAAAATCGAATGGAAAAAAACAAATAAATATCCAGATGCAGCCTGTTTCTTTTAAAGACGTTTGTTTTTCATATTCAAATAAGCAACATTTTGTTGTAAAACAATTAAATATTCGAATTGAACCAGGAAAAAAACAGCCCTTGTTGGCACGTCTGGAAGTGGTAAGACAACGATTCTTAAACTTTTAACAGGAATGTACTTTCCAACAAAAGGGGAAATCTACTTTAAGGATGTAAATTTGAAAGATTTGGATTTAACCTATTTACGTCAGCAGATCGGTATAGTACTTCAAGATACAGCTCTTTTTAATGACACTATCGAAAAAAATATTTCTTTTTTTCGTGACGTAGATCCAGAAAATATTCGTAAAGCTGCTGAAATTGCTTGTTTACATGATGATATTATAAGTATGCCAATGGGATATAAAACAATAATCGGTGAAAACGGGCAACTACTTTCAGGTGGGCAAAGACAAAGATTGGCTATCGCAAGGGCTCTGGTCGACAATCCAAATATTTTGATATTGGATGAAGCTACAAGTCAGTTAGATACTCTTACAGAAAAAACGATTGATCAGAACCTAGCAAATCATCATATTACAAGGTTAGTGATTGCCCATCGACTTTCGACCATTCAGGATGCGGATCGAATCTATGTGGTAAAAGATGGAGAAATAATAGAAACAGGTACACATAACACACTATTACAGGAAGGTGGATTTTACAAAAAAATGTGGGAAAAACAGGTCGGTTTTGGACCCCAATACGTAGAAGGGGTCTTGTGAATATTCGATAAAGAAACCAGACGGATATCAGACTGGTTTCTTTTTTGGTGCGCCCGGCATGGGTGTAATCTCTAGGGTGAAAGTCCCGAACCGCGAAGGCAGAAGTAGGGCTAGCCTAACGCAAGGGTGTCCGTGGTGACGCAGAATCTGAAGGAAGCGAGCGGCAAACTTCCGGTCTGGGGAACACGAACTTCATAAGAGGCTAAGTATCACTGGGTGAGTTTGCCAAACAAAACAAAGCCCTTTCTACCGAAGATGATACGGAGTAAATGAAGCAGATAGATGGAAGGAAAGATTGCACTCTTACCCGGGGAGGTCTGACTGATACGCCAACTAAGTTGGCAACCAATCTAGTGATAGATTGTTGAACAGTCAAAAACAGCAGAAGTCATAGTACAAATAAGGTCGCTCCTTATTATTTGGAAGGACGGAACAATCAAAGAGAGTTTTCTACTCGGACATTCTAATGGGCAATGACACAGACAATCCAAAACGGATTTACTTGAAGAAGGTAGTGGTGAATTCCACGAGGGGCTTCAAGAGGGTGGAGCAGAAGATGGCACAAATAGAAGAATGGTATTATGTCAAGAAAATAGACACGTAAAATCGAGAAAAATTTAAAATCCTACTACCGCACTTCGTTTGGTGGCCTCTTGAGAAGGAGAACGGTTTGGTAAACCATTCCCCTTCTCAAGAGGAAAGATGTCCCTTATATCGTAACTTATGGTGAGAAACGTTGCTGCTTTTTGTCTTGCTGATGCAGCTTCTCATACTCCATCGGGGACATGTACTCATTAGCGGAATGAATTCGCTCGGCATTATAAAAACACTCAATGTATTCAAAAATCCGTTGTTTCGCTTCTTTCCTTGTCGTAAAGGTTTCGTGGAAAATGAGTTTTTTTTTAAGGATGCTGTGAAACGATTCTGCACATGCGTTGTCATAACAGTTTCCCTTTCGACTCATGCTCGTCTGTATGCCGTATTGCCTCAACATGGCTTGGTATTCATTCGATGCATACTGGCTCCCTTGATCCGAATGGTGAATCAGACCAGGTTGAGGACTTCGCTGATGGATGGCTCGGTGGAATGCTTTGATCACTAACTCCTTTGTCATGCGCTCGGAAAGATACCATCCTACCATTTTACGAGAAAACAAATCCATGATGGAGGCTAAATACAGCCAGCCTTCTTTCGTCCAAATATACGTGATATCCGCCACCCATACTTGATTCGGCTCATCTGCTTCAAACGGCTGATTCAATAAGTTGGGATACACAGGCCAATGATGCTTCGAGTTCGTGGTTGCCTTATATTTTTTCTTTGTTTTGAACGAATATCACCATCTTTCATGATTCTGGCGACCGTTTTTTGAGATACCTCAACCCCTTGCTTCTGAAGGA
>NZ_JBVVUU010000065.1:0-8508 GCF_056032925.1 Aeribacillus sp. JST-2 | reverse complement strand
TCATTGACACTATGGTTCTATTGTAAGTGGGGAATTTTATTCCGGCTATATTGGGGATTTTATCATCGGCTTTAACAAACAGAAAAGCGTAATTATTACATCTAACTTAGAATTTAGTCAATGAAGCCGGATCTTTACAGATTCTCGATTAACAGCAGCGTTAGTGGACAGGCTAATTCATCACGCCCATATCATCTCTTTTCATGGCGAGAGCTATAGACTGCCCCACGCATTGTCGAAAAGGAATGAAATGGGTGGTAAACCTCTGCATTTTTAATTGCATTTCTCTGCACTTTTCTATTGCAAAATACAACTTTGAAATCATATCGAGTGATCAAAAACCAATCAGCCTGATTACTCAAAGAGGACTGAATCATAAATAAAACAATAGAAATAACTTATCTGTTTTATGTGTTTTGGAACCGAACGTTAATGATTTGAAGCATTCGGAGCATATGGCTGCGGGTGCTTTTTTTTTTTTTCGCAGTTATCCATCGGGTTCATTTCACCCATTTTTAAATTTTTTACAAAGGTATACCAAAAATGGTATATCTTTTTTTATATAATCAGAGAAGAATTATACTATTTCCTTTGCTAATTAGGGGGTGGTTTGCAAAATTTACAGCAGGAGGGATAAGTGTAGAAAAATAAAATATCAATTTTTGTAGGAAAAACAGAATGATTGTAGAAGTATGTAGTTGAAATGGCCTAGGTTAAAAGGAGGTGATTCATGTGAGAATTGGATTTCGATTTCGAATTCATGAACTGCCAATTGGCTACCGTTTAGGCGTCTTGTCCATCATTAAGGAAATGGTGCGCTCCGGTTCTGAAAAATATTTCGAGGAAATTTTTGTAAAAAATAAGGATGAGATGAAGCCTTTTGGTTACTCGACTTATATCAAAAACATCGTCATCAATGATCAGAAAATAAAAGGAGATGAATTGATAGTAACTGTTTCTAGTTCTTCCTACGAATGGATGATGCATCTAATAAACGGCAGTAGAAAAAAGAAGGAGTACTGGTATCAAGATTATTCTTTCACTCTGATTTCAAAGCGTCTTTTACCAATATGCAAAATTGACAAGCGAATTGTCACGTTTAGCACAAAGTCTCCGATCCTTCTGGAATCAAAAGAGAAAAAACCGGTTTTGTTTTTTGATGAAGATTTCGAAAAAGAATTTCAGTATGCTAGTTCCTTATTGATTGAACAACTTTATCACCGCAAACCGTTTGAACCGATTCGTGTTTTGCAAACGGCAATGAAAAAGCAAGTAATCAAGGAATATTTACATCAAGTTCATGGTGATCCGCTGTATTTAACAACAAGTAGAGGGCTCATACAATTGGAAGGTCATCAGGAAGATTTACAAGCGATATATGATAACGGGATTGGATTTAGAAGATCTTTAGGATTGGGATTGCTGGATGTGGAGGGGGTGACAAGTAACGAATGGAACAAATAACAGTTCAAATGGATGAATGGTTTTTTACGCAAGGATTAATCGGGTATAAGAAAATTTTGGAGAATTATGGTGAAAAGGTTAAAACCACCCATGATGGCCTTATCATTGAAAGAAAGCATATCGAATTGTTAACAGAAGCTTTTTTCGATTTTTATTTTAAACAATACAGCGTAGCAAATCGCGATAAGAAAACACTGCGCCTGCTCCACAAAAAATTTAAAGAAGGAGATAAAAAGGCTAAGACAGACATTAATAAAATCTTAAATGATACAAAAAAGAAAGTGGAAAAATATTTTTCCGGCGCAAAAGAGGGAGCGCAATTAATGGAAGCAGCTGATTTATATCGCAATGAAAAATCATATACGCCGGAAATGGATCAGTGGCTCAATATTTTTCTTGAAAACTTAGCGGCGACCGATATTGATCAAAAATTAACAGTAAACTATATTAAGGCCGTCCAACTAAATCCATATTTTGGACAAGTTTCCATTTTGAATGTGGCAAACAATAGTAAAACGATTGAAGAGCATAAAGAGATTTTTTATAAAGATTTCATACAACCTGTTTTGGACGAATGGCAGCTTTATGATGCCCTTGAACAGGGAGACGAGAACGGGGTTTACAAAGTTATAGAAAAAATAGAAAGCAAACATCTGCAATCATTGAAAAAGGAATTGAAGAAGAAGAAGACGGTAAGTGAAATGAAACAATTTATACAGCAAGAAATACATAAATGTTCGTTTACCGGTTTTCCGATTGCCCTGCATACATTTGAAGAAGGCATTTTTGTGCCGCTTGCACTAAGCATCAGCAATGCCATCAATATGACTTGGAACTCGAATGGGAAAGAACTGTTGCCGCTTTGTTCATTAGCAAAATTGCTAATCTTTTGCTCGCATGCCGGTGCAACAATGTCCCAAGGGAAATCGGTGTTTGTTTATTACAGCGGCACTTTTGATGAGATTTTTCAAACGAATCAATTTTATGCCGATTTAAAAAATCCGAACAAAACTTTTGATGAAATTGTTTTTGACTTAGTTCGAGAACAAAAGCTGAGAGCTGACTATGCAAAAAAACATTATTTGATTTACGAATTTACATCAGAGTATCAGTCGAAGAAAACGATCTTAAACTATATGGTCATGACGCCAAGTTTGTTAAAGTTGTTTTCGGATCATTCGAATCTGTTTGATCATGTTCACTATTCCATTAAAATCGGAATGGTGCGATTATTGCTGCAAGGAGTAGACACAAAGCATTTTATCAGCCAGGTGCTTCGGGATAAAATAAAACATTCGTATTCAACTTTTGACGTCATATGCATGACGCAAATTCGCCATTTGAATCAGTTATACGTAAAGGGGGACTTTGAGGTGGATAGCAATGCGCAAAAACGTTATATTTGGGCGCTCGTTAAAAGTGCAGAAGAAGTCAAAAAGAAAATCAATAATGAGAAAAAAGCCCAAGGAATTGCTTACCGTCTGTTAAATGCGGTTCGTTCCAATAATAAGAATACCTTTATGGACACCGTGATGCGCACGTATATCAGTTGCGATCTTGAAATGCCTGGATTGCTTTTAGAAGCGCTGCATGAAGATAAAATGGATTTTGCAACAGTCGGCAACGCTTGGATTGCTGGATTAGTATCGAAACAGAAAGATTTAAAAGAAGGAGAGGAAAATAATGAATCAAAATAAAGGGTTGACATTTTCAGCTATTTTTCGCGCAAACTCTTTAAATTATGGAGAAGGAACTGCCAATATCTCTGAATTAAAAAAATTTCATCGCGGAAACGGCGATGTCTATACTTTTGCTTCAAGGCAAAGCTTGCGTTATGATATGGTTCGCCTCGGCAATCAGTATTTTGGATGGAACCTCGATGTGGTGGATAAAGCTCAAGGTGTTGTTCAATTTAAACCAGAATGTACAATTCAAGATTCGGTCGAGATGGATCTTTTCGGTTATATGAAAACAAAGGCAAAGGAAGGGGCGACAAAACGTTCAGCGGTTGTAAGACTAAGTCATGCCATTTCGCTTGAACCGTATCGCAGTGATCTGGAGTTTCTTAACAATATGGGATTGGCCGCTCGAATTAATGAAGACGCAAATCTTGCCACACTTGAGCAGCATATGAGCTATTACACTTATACGGTCACTATTGACTTATCAAGGGTTGGTATTGATCAAGAGATTGAATTGCCGAATGATGAAAAAGCCAGTCGCATCAAACAACTATTAGAAGTTACGAAACTTTTAAACCGTGAAATTAGAGGCCGACAAGAGAATTTAGCACCATTGTTTATTATTGGCGGCGTCTATCAAATTCCAAACCCTTTCTTCCAAGGAAGAATTGCCCTAGTTGGTGGAGACAAAGAGAAGTTGAATGTACAATTGCTGAAGGACACCGTTCAAACAACTGTTTTTGGGCAAGCGATTGCAGAAGATACGCGAATCGGCTATGTCAGCGGAACGTTTAACAATGAAAAAGAGTTTGAGGAAATAGCAGCTGTTGGGACAGTTGATGATTTCTATCATCATTTAGCAAAAGAAGTAGATTTATATTATGGGGTGTAACCGATGAAAGCCCTGCGAATCAAAGCATTTCAAGAAACAGCCTGCTACACAAAACCTTTTGCCAATAAAGTAACGGAAACATATCCGCTCCCTCCGTATTCAACGGTGAAAGGTTTGATTCATACAGTCTTAAATGCAGACGAACTAATTCCTTTCTCATTGTCGATTCAAGGCGATTATGAATCGATGATGTTCGATTATCGAAAAACATACTTTGTGAAGAAAAAAGAGTTCAATATGCCTATTATTATGGACGGGTTGGCGACGAAAATACCGGAACATGCCAGCATGACGTCGATGCCGTTGTATACCCACATGCTCTACAATGTTGAATTGGTGTTTCATATCAAAGCGGAGGAAACGATTTTACAAAACATATATGAAGCCTTCCTTCATCGGGATGCCCATCTTTCGCTGGGAAGACATGAAGATTTATTGCGAATCGATGAAGTGAAGGAAGTGGGGCTGGAAGAGCTTGACGGATATGAAGATACGAATTTAAAACATTCTATGTATATTCCTTCTTCGTGTATATATGAAGAAGAACGAAAAAACGGGATCCCATATCTTTTAAATTGGAGATACAACATTAAAAAGGGAATTCGCGAATGGGAAAAGATCCCAACAATTTACGTTCCAAAAAATCAATTAATAAATGACGAATTTTTACTAGAGCCGGCATATCTTGATGAAGAAGGTTTTATCGTTATTTGGAATGAATGACATTTTACAGTCCCAAAACATGTGCAAGGCTCTGTGAAGGTAAAGAGCTAATAGCACCAATGTTTTGGGGCTTTTTTTTGGGGAGGATGATCAATGTTAATAGCAAAATCAAAGCCGAAGAAAGAAAGCTTGTTTGAACATACGAATGAATTGTTGAAAAGATATGAAGTACTATATCAAAAATATCGCAAATTTATCTCCAATCAAGAAGTATGGGAGCTTTTAAAAATTGCAGCACAATACCATGATGCCGGCAAGGCTTATAGCCACTTTCAATATACAATTAAAAAAGCGTTAGGTGAAGAAGTTGAAAAAACAGATATGGTCTATATTCCCCATGGCTATTTATCCCCATTTTTCTTGCCGATACGATCATTAAAACTGGAAAAAAATAAGCGGAGGGTTTTGATCCAAGCAATTGCATATCATCATGAGCGGTCGGATTCAATCAATCCGGAACAACTGTTGAAGGCGGCAAACGGCGATTTAGTACATAAATTTGAGTTGGTACAACAGGAATTAGGGATTGAAACACCAAAGGATCATAAACATTTTTCCAGAATTATTAATGATTTAACTAGGGAACGAATCAAATCGATTCAAATGAACGAAAATTATTTCATGTATGTTTTAATTAAAGGTTTGCTCCATCGTTTAGATCATGCAGCGTCAGCACACGTGGAAATCGAAATCGATGCCGATGTTGATTTGAGCCATATCGCAAATCAATATTTACGCAAACTATCTGGAAAAGAAACAGGATATTTGCGTCCTCTGCAGCAATTTGCCTATGAAAATCAGGATAAAAATATGATCTTGGTTGCTCAAACTGGAATGGGGAAAACGGAAGCCGCCCTTTTATGGGCCGGAAAGAAAAAAACTTTTTTTACCGTTCCGCTTCGAGTTTCGTTAAATGCTCTGTATGATAGAGTTTCGGCTGAAATGGGCTATCAAAACTGTGGATTGCTTCATTCAACCAGTGCTCATCATCTGGATGAAAAGGGAATTGAAAATTGGGAAGTCATTTACGATCAATCAAAGCATTTTTCCAATAAAATCACTTTCACGACCATTGATCAAATATTAAAATTCCCATTTAAATTTCGCGGGTATGAAAAATATTATGCGACCCTTGCCTATTCATGCGTAATTATTGACGAAATACAAGCTTACGATCCGTGGATTGCGGCTGTCATTTTGAAGGCGATGGAAATGATTCATAAAATCGGCGGTAAATTTATGATCATGACGGCGACATTACCGCAAATATATTTGGATGTTTTATATGAAAAAAACATTATCGATGAAAAATGTGTTGTGAAAAAATTTTATGATGATTCTTTCTTGCGGCATCGCATACAGTTAAATCAAACTTCCATCTTGGATGATGTTGAAAAAATGATTGTTTCAGGAAAAAAGAAAAAAGTGCTAGTGATTTCCAATACGATTGATCAGGCTGTTAAATTATATAAAGCGATAAGCGGTCGAATAGAAAATGTTTATTTATTTCATGCCCGGTTTATTCAAAAAGATCGCCAGCGTTTAGAAAGCAAGTTGAAAAAATTTGATCGTGACCAAAATTGCAGCGGGATTTGGATTACAACACAAATAGTTGAAGCTTCGATTGATGTTGACTTTGACGAATTATACACTGAATTAGCGCCATTAGATAGCTTATTTCAAAGATTTGGCCGCTGCTACCGGAAAAGAAGTTTGCAACATAAGGAAGCGAATATTTTCATCTATACAGAAGAAGTCAGTGGGAATGGTTCAATCTATGATAAAGATATTTTGAACATTTCGAAATCAATATTGCTGGATCATGTGGAAAAGGAAGGCTGGGAAATAGCAGAATCGAAAAAAATGAAAATGGTTGAAACGCTATACTCGAAAGAACAGCTTGGACATACAGAGTTTTACGAAAAATTCCAATCAGCAATAAATCAATTAGATTATATGGAAGATTATCAAATTTCCCATTCCGAGGCACAGGCGATTTTACGTGGAGATGAGTCGGTGCTTGTCATTCCAAGAAAAATATATGACCAAATCATTCCTTTATTCGAGCAATTAGAAGTTGAGGAAGAGCCGAAACAAAGAAGCAACATAAGGAGAGAAATTGAAAGATATACTTGTTCAGTGAATAAAAAAATATTTCAAAAACATCTCCATCCGATTGATCATTATCGTCAAACAAAAGACGGCAGATATCCGTTAATGAGCCATTTGTTTATATTAGAGAAAGAGTACGATTTTGATGAAGATCGCTTGCAAGGAATCGGGATTACCAAAGACGAAGCTTTTTTTGAGGTGTTGTGATGATGATCAGCGGCCTCCATATTCAATACTATGTAATCTGCAAAAGAAAACTTTGGCTCTATTCCAAAAATCTTGGGTTTGAAGAAGAACATGACCGTGTTTTAGATGGTCAATTGCTTCATGAAAAATCTTATCAATATGCAGATCGAAAAGAAATGATGGTGGATGACAGTTTCAAAATTGATGTTTTAGACGGCGATTATGTGAGAGAAGTAAAGCTATCACGAAAAATGACGGAAGCCGATCTGTACCAGCTGTTATTTTATCTGTATCAATTGAAAAAACGGGGATTAATTCGAAAAGGGTTAATTAGCTATACGAAAGAAAAGCGAACAGAGGAAATCATATTAACAGAGGCGGATGAAGCAAAACTCGACTTCATGGAAAAAGAAATCGAAAAAATTATAGAAAGGCCAACAGCTCCGCAATTACTGAAAAAACCATATTGTAAAAGCTGCGCCTACTTTGATTTTTGTTTTGCCGGAGAGGCTGAGGAGGACGAGTAATGTCAAAAGATTATTTTGTCTTTAGTCCGGGACGGATGCAAAGAAAAAACAACACTTTTTATTTATTTTATTGATGGGGAAGGCAAAAAAAATCTTTGCCTATTCACCAAATTGATAACATTTATGTATTTGGTTCATTAGATCTGAATACAGAGTTTTTGCAGCTTTTGAATCAACGCCGAGTGGCAATGCATATTTTTAATTTTTATGGATTTTATTCAGGCTCTTTTGTCCCGCGCCAACAAAAAGTGTCAGGATTTTCTGCTGTTCATCAAGCAGAGCATTATTTGGATCTGGAAAAGAGATTGTTTTTGGCTAAGCAATTTGTCAATAGTGCAAGCTTTCATATGCTGAGAAATCTGCGCCATTACAAAAACAAGGGAAATGTAGAAGCGCTGATTGACCATATTGTTAAATACCGCAATCAACTTGAACAGATGGCGTCCGTTCAAGAAATCATGGGTATTGAAGGGAGGATCAGACAAGCTTATTACACGGCATTCAACTCCTTTTTGTCCAATGAGTTTGCTTTCGACGAAAGGACAAAAAGGCCGCCGAGAGATCCGTTAAATGCACTGATTTCATTTGGGAACAGCCTTTGTTATACAAAAGTTTTAGCTGAAATTTACAAAACGTACTTAGATCCTACCATCAGCTTTTTGCATGAGCCATCTACTAAAAGGTTTTCTTTGAGTCTGGACATCGCAGAGATTTTTAAACCGCTAATTGTTGATCCGGTGATTTTTACGTTGATTAATAAAAAGCAATTAAGCATTGATCATGATTTTGAATATATTGAAGAAATGGTCATCTTGAATGAAGAGGGAAAGAAAAAATTTTTAAAAGAGCATTCCTGTTAGAAGTTTTTTCGGGGACTTGAATAAAAAAAGCCCTCTTGGTATGATTCGGGGGTGTCAATCAC